>JAZOVL010000020.1:0-8144 GCA_045658685.1 Pilosibacter sp. | reverse complement strand
AATATTTGGGAATTCTATGAAAATATGAATGAAGTTGTGTATGTATCCGATATGGATACATACCAGATGGTTTATTTAAATAAATATGGTCGTGAAAAACTCGGAATAAAGTCCATGGATGAGATAATAGGACAGCCGTGTTATAAGGTTCTTCAAAAGTGTTCCTTGCCATGTTACATATGTACTAACGATCGGTTAAAACCGGGTGAATTTTATGAATGGAAATATCATAATGAACTGCTTGGAAGAACGTATACATTAAAAGATACGATGATTGAACAGGATGGAAGAAAATATCGTCTGGAAATGGCAATTGATATTCACACACAGGAAGAACAGGAACAGGCTATTCATGAATATACTTCAAATGAAGCGTTGGTAAACGAGGCTCTTCGTCTGGCTCTTTCAGAATCAACACCAATAAAATCATTAAATGTTTTATTAAAATATTTGGGACAGTCCTTAAAAAGTGAACGTGTCTATATTTTTGAAGAGACTCCAAATCACACATTTAATAATACATATGAATGGTGTGCGGCCGGAGTAGAATCTCAGCTTGAAAATTTGCAGGATGTTCCGGCAGAAGCAGTAGAACTCTGGTACGAGTCTTTTAGAAAAAATGAAAATGTAATTATCAAAAATCTTGATAATATAAAGGAAAGTGATCCCAAAGCATATGAATATCTGGAACCTCAGCAGATTCATTCATTGGTTGTAAGTCCGATTGTATTTAATGATCATATTATTGGATTTTATGGAGTGGATAATCCTCCTGAGAGTTTCCTAAATCATATTTCCGTGATGTTTATGGTTCTGGGACATTTCATTGCCTCCATTTTAAAAAGATGAGATTTAGTCAGACGTCTTGAGGCTATGAGTTATTATGATCAACTGACAGGAGCATTAAACCGTCATGGAATGAACGAATTTGTTGAAACCGTTGATCATGATGCAAGTATCGGTATCATTTATTGCGATGTAATGGGATTAAAAGCAGTCAATGATACAAAAGGACATTTAGAAGGTGATGCACTTTTGATGCAGTCATACCAGTGTTTGACAGACGTATTTCCCAAAAACACAGTATTTCGTATAGGCGGAGATGAATTCCTGGTAATGAGCAGCAATGTGACACTTGAAGATTTAAAAGAAAAAGTCTGCTTAGTAAATGAAAAAATGCCGAAATACAATGTGAATTTTGCCATTGGATGGGTGTGGGAACCGAAATGCAATGGACGGATCACAGAGTTACTGAAAATTGCGGATCATCGTATGTATCAGGAAAAAGAAAAGTATTATGCGGAGTATGGAAAAAATATCAATGATAGAAGACTGAACGAATAACAAACTGAAAACAACGGGTGCTAATCAGCTCCGTTGTTTTTCTTTACCCCTATTTAGCCTTTATCGATGGTATAATTTTCTCGTATCTGCATAGAAGATACAAGAAATAATAGCATTGAAAGGAATCATGGAGGAGAATAAATATGGATTTGTCTTTTTCACATTTTTTGGGACAGATGATGGAAAATCCGCTTCTTATGGCAGCGGTATTATTAACATTAGGTGTCATTCTCGTGAACGGATGGACAGATGCTCCAAATGCGATTGCAACGTGTGTTGTGACGAGATGTATGTCAGCGCGAAATGCAATCTGGATGGCAGCAGTTTGTAACTTCCTTGGCGTTTTCCTGATGAGTATGATGAATGCGACTGTAGCGCAGACGATTACGAAGATGGTAGACTTCGGTACAAACTCTCATGAAGCGATTGTAGCCTTGAGCGCAGCTTTGTTTGCAATTGTAGTATGGGCGACGATGGCGTGGTTTTTTGGAATTCCAACGAGTGAAAGTCACGCTTTGATTGCAGGTCTGACAGGTGGTGCAATTGCACTTCATGGCGGTCTGGACGGTGTAAACGGTGCGGAATGGGTTAAAGTCTTATATGGAATGGTAATTTCTGTATTTATGGGCTTTGGTCTTGGATGGGGTGTATGCCGACTGGTCATCGTAATATTCAAGAATGTAGAACGTCGCTTCACAGAACAATTCTTCCGCTTTGCACAGATTTTTGGTGCCGCATGTATGGCATTTATGCACGGTGCGCAGGACGGACAGAAGTTTATGGGAGTAATTCTCTTGAGTTTATTTCTGGTAAATGGTGAAAGTACCGGACAGGCAGTTCAGATGCCGATCTGGCTGATGGCACTCTGTTCTGTTATTATGGGTTTAGGAACATCCATCGGCGGAAAGAAAATTATTAAATCAGTTGGTATGGATATGGTAAAACTGGAAAAATATCAGGGCTTCTCCGCAGATATTGCTGCTTCCATCGCCCTGTTCTTCAGCTCCACATTTGGTATTCCGGTTTCTACAACACATGCCAAAACGACATCTATTATGGGTGTTGGTGCAGTAAGAAGATTATCGGCAATCAATTTCGGCGTTGTAAAAGAGATGGCAATGGCCTGGATTTTAACATTTCCGGGATGTGGCCTGATTGGATTTATTATGACAAAGATTTTCGTTAGTATTTTCTAATAATCAATTGTAACATTACATAAACCGTGATTTATAAGGAGGCCCAATATGGCAAGTAAGTCAGATCGTTTTTATTTTGATAACTTTAACGGAGCAGCAAACTGCTGCTGTCAGGCAGCCAATTATCTGAAAGAATGCTTGAAAAATTATGATTACAATAACATCAAGCAGATGCTTGCAAAAATGCATCGTCTGGAGCATGATGCAGATAAAAAGAAACATGAAATGACAGCAGCATTGGCAAAGGCATTCGTAACACCCCTCGACAGAGAAGATCTTGCAGTGATCAGTCAGAACATCGATGAAGTTGCTGACTGTATTGAAGAAGTTCTTCAGCGTTTCTATGTAGACGAAATCAAAACTGTAACTCCGGAAGCAATTACTTTCGCAGAGAACATTGTAAAATGTTGTGAGCTGATGAGAGAGATGCTGACAGAGCTTGCTAACTTCAAAAAGCCACAGAAACTTCACAGTATGATCATCGAACTGAGCCATATGGAAGAGGAATGTGATCAGCTATATCTGGAAGCAACTTTAAAAGCACGAAAATACAGCAATGATCCACTCGAGGTAATGTCCTGGAGAGAGATTTTTGATCATATGGAGAACTGTGCAGATGCTTGTGAGCATGTTGGAGATTCCATTGAGCTGATCGTTATGAAGAATACGTAATGTTTATAAATGCTGTAATAGTTCTAACAATTCTCCGTCTGGACCGTAGAAGAAAATGTTTCGAATTCCGCCAAAAATCGGAACAGAGTTTGGTTCCGGAGTACGGAAGGTATCAATACCAGCCTCTTTCAGAGCTGCAATCGCAGCATCCACGTCATTGACTTCCAGTGCAATGTGTGGGAAAAGGCCGCCTTCGGCTGTAACCGGGCTTCCATCGTGTGGTTCGATGATTTCGAGAACAAATCCCGGCATCTGTACCAGTTTAATATGATTGATTCCGGTTGGCTTTTTCACGTCAGCCTGATCTGTAACAATACCTCCGAGAATTTTGTAGAATTTTAAAGATGTTTCCATGTCTTTTGTATACAGTGCAACATGAGCTAATCCTGTCAGATGTTTCATAGTAAAATCACTCCTTTATTTTTTGTACATTCGTTCCACTAAAATATCCGGTCTCGGATTTAAAATGAAGCGTTCTGTTAAAAAGTCTCCGTTTTCATCAAAGGTAACGAGTTGATAACCGGAACGATCGTTGTAAGATAAGCGGTCGGAGAGAACATCAAAATCTGTTTTTAAGGATTCGGATGTAAACTGCGGAACTCCAAATACAGAACTTGTAAAGTTACTATGTACGTGGCCATTGAAAATACCTTTGATTTTTCCTGTTTTAAGAATCTGTTCCAAACGATCATTCATCGAAAAGGCCAGATGTCTGGCTCTTTTCATGATTGGATGATGCATGAGAATGAAGGTTCCTTTTACGTTCGGATTTTCCAGTTTGGCTTCCAGATAATCCATTGCTTCGTCTGTAAAAATACCTTTCAGGCCATTTACATAGGAACTGTCTAAGGATACAAACTGATAATCATTTACAATCACAGAATCGTAATATGGTTCATCGTTGGCTTCCTGTTCCGGAATGTTTAAGAATCCTGTGCGGAAAGCATGGCGGATATCATGGTTACCGATGGTGCAAAGAACAGGAGTTTCTGGCATATATTCATTCAGAATCTGTTTTATATAATGAAAATCATCCGCATCGCTTTCATGAGTCAGATCTCCTGTGATCAAAATGATATCCGGTTTCACAGTTTTCAGATGATCCAGACATTGCGGAAGCAGGTTTTCTACATAAATATTCTTTTCTCTCAACATATTTGCCACTTCGCTGATCTCTTTCGGGGCGTAGTGGATATCGCTCAGATGAGCGATGGTAATCGGGTTCATAAATCGTACCTCCCAATCAAAATTTCTAATTTTAGTATAAACTTTCCCTAAAAGAAACACAAGAAAAATCGCAAAATGTACGAATATCTGGCAATATGGGAGGAATCAGAAATTTACAATCGGAAGATTCTGTGTTATACTTATACATTATGAGAAATTATATTGTTTTTGACTTGGAATGGAATCAAAGCTCCTCTGGAAGAGATTGTTCTTCTCCGAGACTCGCATTTGAGATCTTTGAAATCGGAGCTGTTAAATTAAATGAAAATCTTGAAAAAGTTTCTGAATTCCACCGTCTGATCAAACCGTGTGTATACCGTCAGATGCATCACATTATCTCTGAAGTGACTCATGTTTCCATGGAGGAGCTGGAGTGTAAGGGCGAGCCTTTTACAAAGGTAATGGAGGATTTTATTGAATGGTGCGGAGAGGATTATACTTTCTGTACTTGGGGCAGTATGGACCTTACTGAACTGCAGCGCAATATGATGTATCACGGAATGGAGATTCCATTTGAATTTCCGCTGTTATTCTACGATTTACAGAAGTTACACAGCTTGTTATACTCCGACGGAAAGACCAGAGCTTCTCTGGATGAAGCAGTGGAATTTTTGGGAATCCATGTGGATGCTCCGTTCCATCGTGCGATGGATGATGCGGAGTACACTGCGAAAGTAATGATGCAGATGGATTTCCGTAAGATGGAGGATTACCTGTCCGTGGATTATTATCAGCTTCCGGAAACGGAGGAGGAAGAATTCACATTAGAATTCCCGGATTATACAAAGTTTGTGTCCAGAATTTTCGATACAAAAGAAGAAGTGATGGCTGAAAAACAGGTCACAGATATGATCTGTTATAAATGCAATCGGATGCTTAGAAAGAAAATCCGGTGGTTCTCTTACGGACAGAAATTCTATCTTTGTCTTGCTGTATGCCCGGAGCATGGATTTGTAAAAGGAAAAATTCGTATCAAGAAGACAGAAGACGGCTTTATTTTTGCTGTAAAGACTCAAAAACTGGTTGATGAGGAGACAGCGGAGATGGTCGTAAAGAAGAAAGAGGAAACCAAGCTTCGCAGAGCGGAGAGAAATAAATCGAAAAAACTTGCTGCAAAAGGGGCAACACAACCGCAATAGAGTGGTCGTGTTACCCCTTCTTTTTTATCTTCGGAACCAGTTTTTGATCTTATCCCAAAGGCTTCTCTTTTTAAATTGATTCTTGGAACGGAGGTGTTCCTGCATCACCAGATTAAATTCTGTAGAGGATCCCCATTCTTGTCTGCGGCGTTCTCGATTTTCACGGCGAATCGTCATGGCACGTTCTTCCTGTTTTTCACGATAAACTATAATTCCGAAAATCAAAACACCCACGCCTCCAATGATTGCTCCGATAAACAGAACTTTTTTCAAAAAGTCAAAAAGAGAAAAAGTGGAGGTCTTTTTTTCTTGTTCTGTAGTTTTGATCGAAGATGAGATCTCAGGGAAGGTTTCTTCGGTTTCTAAGGCGATTTCTGTGGACGGAGCTTCCTGAGCAGATTCTTTTACCGTATATCCAGGAACAATGGAAGCTTCCAGATAAGCCTGTCCGACAACACGGTCCCCGTACATATAGTCAATTCTTGCAATTGCAGCTTCCGGAGCAGTTTCATCAAGATCATAATCAAGAGATGATGTAACGTCTGCGAAATCTCCATTTATAGGAATCGTGATCGCACTGTTTGCATCAACGGAGAGCTTCATGGTTTCTCCGGAAAAAATACCACCGATTGCAAGATCGTTTTCGATTTTCTGGTAAGTATTGTCTTTGTCAGCAATCAGAACAGATTTGAAATTATCAAATCCAAAATCCAATAAAGATTTTGTGTCAGAATAGTGCGTCTGGTGTCCGTTTAATACCACTGCAATCAGTTTCAGACCGTCTCTTTCTGCGCATGTAACTAATGTGTTTCCTGCGAGAGAGGTGTAGCCGGTTTTACCACCGATGATTCCACTGTAATAAAGAGAATCATTTTTTTTCATCATGCGGTGGTGCATATAATAGCGCCATCCATCCGGATACTGCTGTAATTGTCCGGCCGGAACATCGTAGTACAGTGTCTTGTCGATTTCCAGGAAGGTAGGATCAGAAAAAGCGGCTTTTGCAATCAAGGACATATCGTGGGCGGAAGTATAATGATTTTCATTATTAAGTCCACTTGGATTTGCAAAATTGGAATCTACACAACCCAGCTTTTTCGCTTCTTCATTCATTAATTCTGCGAATGCTTCCACACTTCCGGAGCAATGTTCTGCTAACGCATTGGCAACTTCATTGGCAGACTGCAACAGAAGAGCGTAGAGACAATCACGTACGCTCATTTTGTCTCCGACACGGGCACCTAAGATAGAAGATCCAGGTTCCAGTGTATTGACTGCAGAATGTGTGAATGTGACGATCTCGTCCAGATCACAGTGATTAATAATAATATAAGCGGTAAGGATTTTTGTAATACTGGCCGGATAATATGTTTCGTGGATATTTTTTCCGTACAAAACTGTACCAGAATTCGCGTCAATCAAGATTCCGCCGTCCGCTTCAATGGAAACATTGGATGGCCATGATCCGGCGGCATATGTGGTTCCTGCAGGTGTGAGGCTAAAAATTATGACTGCACAAAGCAGGATACTGAGGAGTTTCTTCATATAATATAGTTCCTTATGTTAATTCGATGTTTTGTTACGTGTTCCGCGTTTCCAAAAATAAAAACTGATTCCTAGGAACGCGATGACCATAATTCCAAATGTAATTCCAATACGCAATGCTGTGTCCATGAAGAATGGCTCCGGAACGATGTTGATCAATAAATCAGTGGCCGGATTTAAGATCCACAAATCATTATCGAAGAAAATGTGATGGAATACAACAAAATATCTGGAGAAATCACTGGCTACAGTTGCAGCAATGAAAAGAGCTGCTGCAAAAAATAATCCGGTACCGAGGCAGAGAGAACCAGGTACGGCTGTTTTTAAAAGATGTTTGCGTTCTGGCACATTTTTGCTCCAGATAGCCAGAATTACTGTGTAAGCAGCGGTAACAACAAGACCGATGCGTCTAATCCACAGTCCGCCGATGAAAAGATCGCGGACATCTTCCATATGAGCAATTTCACGGGCATTGAAGAATTCCATGTACTGACCTCCAAGAGTTGTAAAGACGTGAAGGTCTTCACGGTTTCCACGGAGATAGGCCATCATTTCATCCGTTACGATAAGAAGATCTTCCATTGTCATAGAAGGCAGATGATTGAGCACCTGGTATTTTGTATATTCGGCTTCAAAATATCCGGGAGTCCAGTATACAACGGCTTCAATAGCAGTAATCAAAAATACCAGCATGAGGCAGACTGCACAGAGGATTCCTAATGCAGATATCCAGAGCTTATCTTTGGTAACATTTGTTTTGTTTCCTGACATGATAAAACACTCCATTTAAATATTTTTCATCTCTTATTTTAACATTCATACAAATAAAAACAACCGCCAATTTTATAAAGTTTGGCGGTTGTTTGAAAAATTATTCCGTTACCGGAGTTAAATACTCTTTTGCAACATAAGCTTCCTGACCATTGTAAAGGATCACTGCCCAAAAATCATCGTGATCACGGACATACTCTACAGTCTTGTCCGGGTCAAATTTACCGATTCTCTCAGAATCTGTGGACGG
>JAZOVL010000019.1:0-8233 GCA_045658685.1 Pilosibacter sp. | reverse complement strand
AAAAATCTATCAGAATAAAATATGGAGAATCCGTCGGAGTATATCCGGCGGATTTTTTGTGTAAAATAATCATTGGAATGAAACAATAAAGATTATTTTTGGAGGTTCAGAATATGATAAATCTTCCGTTAAACATTGATTTTACAAATAAAGTAGTTGTTATTACCGGTGCCGGCGGTATTATCTGCGGAACAATGGCCCGTGCCTTTGCTCAGGCAGGTGCGAAGGTTGCTGCTTTGGATCTAAATGGAGCTGCTGTAAATGAGCTGGCAAATGAGTTGACAGCAGAAGGCCTTATATGTAAGGGATACAAAGCCAACGTGTTGGAACCGGAAGTATTGAAAGAAGTTCATGCTTCAGTAAAGGCAGATCTTGGTTTATGTGATATTCTGATTAACGGCGCAGGTGGAAACAATCCTCGCGCAACAACGGATAACGAATATCATCATGAAGCACAGCCAGAGGGGAAATCATTTTTTGACCTGGATCCCAACGGAGTGGATTTTGTATTTAAATTGAATTTCCAGGGTACTTTGCTTCCAACACAGATATTCGCAATGGATATGGTAGAAAAGAGGTGTGGCTGCATTCTAAATATTTCTTCTATGAATGCATATATTCCGTTGACTAAGATTCCTGCCTATTCCAGTGCAAAAGCAGCAATCTCTAACTTTACACAGTGGATCGCTACTTATTTTGCAGGCTCTGGAATCCGTTGTAATGCGATTGCACCGGGATTTTTAGTTACGAATCAGAACCGGGCGCTGTTATTCGATGAGGATGGTACACCGACTGCCAGAAGTGCCAAGATATTAAATGGTACACCGATGCGTCGCTTTGTAGATGGAGAAGAACTGTTGGGAGCAACATTCTTTTTGTGTGATAATAAGGCAGCGTCTGCCATTACCGGAATCGTTTTGCCGGTAGATGCGGGGTTCTCAGCTTATTCTGGTGTATAAAGATAAAATCGGATCAATTGAAAGGATAGACAAATGAATGAAGCTGTGATAGAATAAAACAGAACATACATTCGATTTGTTGAAGAAGGGGGCATGTGAATGATATCACAAGAATTAACCTATATTTCTATTGATCTTAAATCATTCTATGCCTCAGCGGAATGTCGGGAACGCGGACTGAACCCAATGACGACTAATCTGGTGGTAGCGGATGAAAGTCGTACGGAGAAAACAATTTGTCTGGCTGTGACTCCGGCACTGAAAAAGTATGGAATTCCGGGGCGTCCACGTTTGTTTCAGGTGGTTCAGATGGTAAAGGAGGCCAATGCGGCACGTTTACGAAATGCTCCAGGCGGAGTGTTTACCGGAGAATCCTACGATGCAAAGGAACTGGAAGAGAATCCATCGCTTGCCATTGCATACCTGGTGGCACCACCGCGCATGGGACTTTATATGAAATACAGTACTCAGATTTACAATATTTATCTTCGATATATTGCTCCTGAAGATATCCATGTATACAGTATTGACGAGGTTATGATTTCTGCAGGATCTTATCTCGGAACTTATAACATGACAGCGAAAGAATTGGCAATTAAGATGATTTTGGAAATTGAGAAAGAAACCGGAATTACTGCGACGGCCGGAATTGGTTCCAATTTGTATCTTAGTAAGATTGCAATGGATATCGGAGCAAAGCATGCGGAACCTGATGAACATGGTGTTCGAATCGCGGAACTGGATGAGTTGAGTTACCGTAGGACGCTTTGGAGTCATAGACCACTGACGGATTTCTGGCGTGTTGGTCGAGGATATGCGAAAAAACTGGAGGCACATGGACTTTATACGATGGGAGACGTGGCCAGATGTTCGATTGGAAAAACAGAAGATTATTATAATGAAGACCTGCTTTATAAAATGTTCGGTATAAATGCAGAATTGTTGATCGATCACGCATGGGGATATGAGCCTTGTAAGATAGAAGATATAAAAGGCTACCGTCCGGAGAATAATAGCGTAGGTTCCGGTCAGGTTTTAACATGTCCGTATGATTGGGACAAGGCACGTCTGGTAGTCCGCGAGATGGCAGACAATCTGGCATTAGATCTTGTAAATAAAGGACTGGTATCCGATCAGATGATCCTAACGGTCGGTTATGATATTGAGAACCTGACAGATCCGGCGAGGAGAAAACAGTATAAAGGTGAGGTGACCATTGATGTTTATGGGAGAAAGATTCCCAAACATGCCCATGGAACGATTCATATGGATAAACAGACATCCTCTGCAAAACGAATCACCGACGCAGTAATGGAACTGTTTGATCAGATTGTGGATAAAACATTATTAGTAAGACGGCTGAATTTGGTAGCCGGAAAAGTGGTATTTGAATCTGATACGAAAACAACGGAGGAAACTTACGAACAATTAAATCTATTTACGGATTATATGGCTCTGAAGGAGAAACAGGATATCGAACAGAAGGCGTTGGAGAAAGAACGGAAGATGCAGCAGGCAATGATCGATATCAAGAAAAAGTTTGGTAAAAATGCGATTCTAAAGGGCATGAATTTGGAGGAAGGTGCGACTATGAAGGAGCGGAATCGACAGATTGGCGGACACAGAGAATAATGTCAGATGAAATACTGTTTGTTGACGATTGATGGAAAGGGGGAGGAAGATTTGGCATTCAAAGACAGTTCACATGAATATAGTGATATCATAAACCTTCCACATCCGGAATCAAGGAAACACAAGCGAATGTCCATGCGAGACCGTGCGGCGCAGTTCAGTCCCTTTGCAGCTCTGACAGGGCATGATGCTGCAATCAAGGAAACTGCCAGACTAACAGATTCCTTTGTGGACCTGGATGAGACCATGAAGACAAGTCTGGATGAAAAATTAGTATTGATTTTAGAAAAGTTGAACGAGAAACCTCATGTTACGATCACCTATTTTTTGAAAGACGAGAGAAAAGCCGGAGGCTCCTATGAAGTTGCAGAGGGAGAAATTCGAAAAGTGGATTTTTATGAACGGGTGATTGTGATGGAAGATCAATCGCGGATCTTACTGGAACATGTGGTAGATATCGACAGTGATATTTTTAGAGAATATTAGACAAACGAAAAGAAAAGGCAAGACCGGTCGATGGGTCTTGCCTTTTGAGGTTATGTTATATTAGCCTTTAATATAGTTATAAACAGTCTTCACACCGTAGCCTGTTCCACCTTTCGGATAACCGTCTTTTTTACTCTTTGCAAATGTAACGCCTGCTACATCAATGTGCATGAACGGTTTGTCCTCTTTAAATTCGTCTAAGAACAGACCTGCGCAGATACCTCCGGCACCGTTTGTGGATGAGTTATAGAGATCAGCAATGTCGGATTTAATGAATTCACGATACTCATCAAAATGCGGAAGGCGTGCGTATTTCTCGCCTGCAATATCGCTGTGAACTGCAATCTGTTCAAACATCTCATCATCGGTTGTCAGAACACCTGCACAAACATCGCTAAAGAAGTTGGAGCAGGAGCCTGTCAGTGTGCTGAGCTCGATGATGCTGTCAACATTTTCTTTGCGGATCATATATGTGATTGCATCAGCCAGAGTGAGACGGCCTTCAGCATCTGTGCTGTGAACGAATACACTCTTGCCTGCCATTGTATGAACGATATCACCGTTTCTGTAGCCGGCACCGTCTACCATGTTTTCACATGCTGCAACTACAGTTACTACATTTTTCGGGAGCTTGTTCATGGCAATGGAGCACATTGCGCCGATAACAGCAGCAGAACCTGCCATGTCGCCTTTCATTGCATGCATATTTGCACCCTGTTTTAAGAAAAGTCCGCCGGAATCGTAACAGAGACCTTTTCCGATAACACCTTTTGCAACACCTTCGCCACCATTGTAACGCATAACGATAAGTTTCGGTTCATTGATACTTGCACGGCCAACTGTCAGGAATGCATGCATTCCGAATTCTTCGCAGGCGGCTTTATCGAATACTTCAACCTCGAAGCCATATTCTTTACCGAATGCAACAGTACGTGCGGCAAGTTCAGCCGGAGTGAGAACTTCAGCCGGTTCATTTACAAGATCGCGGGCGATGCAGATACCTTTTGCAATGTTTGCACCTTCTTCAAGAGCAGAAGCGATATCTTCATTTGCAAATACATGAATCTCTTTTTCTGTGAATCCGGCTTTTTTGATCATATATTTATCAAATGCGTAGTCACAGAGCGGAAGTGTGCTTGCAAACTGACGGGCAATCTCATCTTTTTCAATAAAAAACATGCCTGTGAAGTTGTCAACAAAAACAACTTTAGATTTCAGTTCGTTGAGTTTTACACCAACTTTTAAAGTAGCTTTTCTAAAGATCGGAAGAGCTTTCTCATAAAGTTTGCAGTTAAATCCAACAAGAATCAGATTTACAAAACGATCGCCCAGTTTCATACGGAAGGATTTCACTGTACCAGGTTCCAGCCCAAAGTCATCTCCACCAAGAGCTGCATCGAATGCTGCCTGAATGGCCGGATCAGAGAATGTAGGAGCCGCATCAAACTTTGTATAACGAACGATTGTATCAACGTTCTGCGGACAGGAAGTTACCATCTTAAAATTCATCATTTTACGTTCCTTTCTACAAGTGTGTAGCTTGCCTTTAGTATCTGACTATAGAATACCATATATTGAGAATTGACTCAATAATTCTTTTAAAATGATAGTTTTCTAAAATCGATATTTTTGGTACAATAAACATAATGGCTAAAATCAAATCGCTTATATAAGATTTTACAAAACACGAAAGGGGATAACCGGCTATGACTACTGAAACAGGAAAAAAGATCAATACATTGTTATGGGATGCAGGTCTGATCGATGCAGAAGGAAAGCTGCAAAGCCATAAAAACATTGAGATCAAAGACGGTGTGATCGTAGCGATCAACGATTATGTGGAGGGGGCGTTGCTTCCGGAGTCAGAGGAAAGCATTTGCTGTAAGGACTACATTGTAACTCCAGGTTTTGTAAATATGCATGCACATGCAGCGATGAATATTTTCAAGGGAATCGCTGAAGACGCGTCCGCAGACGCATGGTTCAACGAATATATCTGGCCATATGAGAGCAAGATGACAGACGAAGATGTCTATCTTGGAACCAAGCTGGCAATTGCAGAAATGGCGAGTCATGGTGTGACTGCGTTTGCAGATCATTATTTTGGCGAGGAACAAGTATTAAAAGCAGTTCATGAAACAAAAATCCGTGCAGATATCGCACCGACTATTTTTGGAACGCCAGGAAATCTGGATGCCCGTCTGACAGAAGTAGGTGATCTTGTAGATAAATATCAGAAGATGAATTCCAGAGTTCACGTGCGTTTTGGTCCGCATTCTCCGTACACATGTCCGGAACCGTATCTTTCTGAGATTATCAAAGCTGCAAAAGCTCACAATTCCGGAATTCATCTGCATATTTCTGAGACCAAAGAGCAGGTACAGCAGAGCTTGGAGGCATTAGGAAAAACTCCGTTCCAGGTAAGCTATGAAGCAGGCTGTTTTGATTTAAACTGTCTGGTTGCACATGGTCTCTGGGTGGAGGATGAGGATCTGAAATATCTCGGAGAGGACACCTGGTTCAGTTTCTGTGCAAAAACATACATGAAACTTGCAATGGGCAATGGTGGTATTTACAGAAATAAAGAGTATTTGAATTTTTCCTTTGGTACTGATGGTGGAGCAAGTTCCAATACTCTGGATATTTTAGAACAGGCGCGTACATTTACATTAATTGGTAAATATATCTGTGATGATCCAACTACTTATGAGACTGCTTATATTTGGAAACATCTTATGGATGGTCATAGAGCACTTGGTTTTAATACCGGTAAAGTGGAAGCGGGATTTGAGGCAGACCTTGTTGTCTGGGATTTGAAGAAAGTAAACACATTCCCGGTTTATAATCCGCTGACAGCGCTTCTTTACAGTGCAGATGCTTCCAACGTGAAATATACCATGGTAAAAGGTGATTTCCTGAAATATGATGGCAAACTGACATGTGTAAATGAATGTGAATTACTTGCAGATGTCAAAGAGGCTCACACAAAACTTTTGGCACGTGGCAAAGGCAAAGCAATCGTAGTTTATTAAGATAAGGGGACTGAATATGTTTGAGACAATGCATTATATCGTAGCGAGTATAGATGGAGATTATGCACATTTGAAGAGAACAGATGTGAACGACAGTGAATTAAAGCTGGTTGCAAGAGCACTTCTTCCGGATGGAATTGCAGAAGGAATAAAATTGAAATATGAGATGCTTCAGTACGAGATCGAGGGCTAGAGGGGATTTGAGACCATGAAATTGACTATTCTCGTGGACAACAATACGTTTATTGACCAGTATTATTACGGGGAACCGGCGGTCAGTTACTATATAGAAACTGAAGGCAAAAAGATTTTGTTTGATACCGGATATTCAGATGTGTTGATTCGTAATGCGGAATTGATGGGAATTGAGTTAAAAGATATTGATTGTATTGCAATTTCTCACAGTCACAATGACCATACTCGTGGTCTGCAGTTTTTAAATGAACATATGGATATGTCTGAGATCGAGTTGATTTCTCATCCGGCTTGTTTTGTAAAGAAATATTTTGAGGATCTTTACATTGGTCCGCCATTCGTTGGAGAAGATGTAGAGAAAATTGTAAATTACAAGCCTTCCAGAGGAATTAAGAGATTGACGGATCGCTTATATTTCCTTGGTGAGATTCCCCGTACCAATGATTTCGAAAATCTGACTCCGATCGGTGTGGCAGAAGATGACGGAAAACTGGTCGATGACTACAACATGGATGATACAGCTCTTGTATATAAGAGTGACAAGGGTATCTTTGTGATTACTGGCTGTTCTCATAGTGGTATCTGCAATATTATCGATTATGCTAAATTTGTCTGTGATGAGAATCGAGTACTTGGTGTGATTGGCGGATTCCATTTATTTACGGATGATGAACAGTTAAAGAAGACCATTGCTTATCTGGAAACTTGCAAGATTGACAATTTGTATCCGTGTCATTGCGTTTCTCTCCTTGCAAGAGCGAAGATGATGGAAAATCTTCCGGTTGTGCAAACTGGAGTTGGAATGGTGATCGAAATTGATTAGAAAAGGAAAACGGAGTAAATGAAGAATTCTTATCGATATTTCGAAAACAGAGACTGTCAGTATTATCCATGCCATGAAGGTATGGGTGAGATTAACTGCCTGTTTTGCTATTGCCCGCTTTATGGGGTGGAACACTGTCCGGGAAATCACAAATATTTTGAGAGTAATGGGAAAAAGATCAAAGAATGTACTGACTGCACTTTTCCGCACCGAGCGGAGAATTATGATACGATTATCAAGTTTTTAATGGCGAAATAAAAATGTGAAGAATTAAAACATAAAATATCTAGGGAGGAAGAACCATGAATATTTCATGCGTAAAAGCTGTGTATTACAGCGCTGTAGGAACAACAGAAAAAGTAGTAACAGGAGTAGCAGAAAAAATCGCTGCTGCACTTTGTGTACCGATGGAAGTGTATGATTTCACTCTTCCGGAGAACCGCACAGAGCCGAAGACTTATGCGGCTGACCAGTTGGTGGTATTCGGAACACCGGTATACGCAGGACGCGTACCGAATAAGATGCTTCCAATCGTACAGAGTAACTTTAGCGGTGAGGGTGCTCTTGCTGTTCCGGTGGTTACATTTGGAAACAGAAACTTTGACAATGGCTTGATCGAGCTTCGCAATGAGCTTGAGAACCATGGTTTCCATACAATCGCAGGAGCAGGAGTTGCCTGCGAGCATGTATTCAGCGATAAGCTTGCAAAAGGAAGGCCGGACGCTGAGGACTGGGAAAGACTTTCTGCATTTGCAGAGGCAGTTGCAGAGAAAATAAAAGCGATGACCGAGATTCCGGCTCCGATTGCAGTTCGTGGTGATGATCCGGTTGGTCCGTACTACACACCACTTGGAACAGACGGAAAACCGGCCGTATTTTTAAAAGCAAAACCGAAGACCAACGAAGAGCTTTGTGACAAGTGTGGTATCTGTGCAAAATCCTGTCCAGTAGGTTCCATCAGCTTTGAGAATCCGTCCGAAGTAAATGGTATCTGTATTAAATGCCAGGCATGTATTAAGAAGTGTCCGAAGGATGCGAAGTATTTTGATGATGCAGCATTCCTTTCTCATGTGACAATGCTGGAACAGAACTATGCAAGACGTGCA
>JAZOVL010000018.1:0-8416 GCA_045658685.1 Pilosibacter sp. | reverse complement strand
AATCAAGGAAACAGACAAGACAGAAATGGAAGAGAGACTGAAAGAGGTAGTTTCTCTTTTGCACCTGGAAGGACTCATTGATCAGTATCCATCAGAGTTATCCGGTGGTCAGCAGCAACGTGTGGCAATTGCAAGAGCACTGATCACAAAACCTGCAATTGTTCTCTTGGACGAGCCGCTTTGTAATCTTGATATCCAGTTACGTATTGAAATGCGTACGGAAATGGCACAGTTGTTTCATTCTTTAAAGACAACGGTGTTTCATGTGACTCATGATCCATCAGAGGCATTTGCGATGGCAGATCGTATTATCGTTATGAACCGAGGCCTGATTGATCAGAATGATATTCCGTCTATGTGTTACATGCACCCAAAGACGGCGATGGTTGCCGGACTTCTCGGAGCAGGAAATTCATTAAAAAAAGGTGAAATGGTAAAACGCGGCGAGAATACAGGATGTGTATGTATTGGCGAGGCAAAGCTTGATGGTCAGTATTTCAGACAAAATAAATTTGAGACCAACCCTGATTATAATGGAGTAGAACTTCGTTTCCGTCCGGAGGAATGCAGCTGGCATGAAAAACCAGAGGAAAATTCGATTCAGGTAAGGGTTGTAATGTCTACGTTTGAAGGCGGCACCTACCGCGTGAAAGTGCAGACAAAGGATATGGAAGAATTTTGTGTACTGCATACAGAATTCCTTCACGTGGGAAAACGTGGTTATGTATGTATTCCAAAAGAAAGGCTCTATATTTATGAATAAATTGATGATGAGAGGCGGCTATGGAGAACATGGCCGCAGCTGTTTTTTGGTTGAAATAGAACATGACAGACGCATGTATATGGTAGATTGCGGAATCATGGACACAGATCCGAATCCTTATCCCAATGTGACAACAGAGGAATTAGAAAAAGTAGAGTTTCTGTTTCTGACCCATTGCCATAAGGATCATTCAGGAGCCTTTGAGCATTTTGTAAAGCATGGGTTTCGAGGAACCTTAGTGACAACGAGGATGACTTATAACCTTGCCGGGATTTCCTATGAAAAGACGGTATTCTTAGATGTTTCAGAAAATAATCAGGATTTTGATAATCGCTGCATATTGGGTCCATTAACCATTTGCTATGGAAGAACTGGGCATTGTCCAGGGGGATTGTGGTTTGAAATTACAGAAGGCACAGACACAATATTATTCAGCGGCGATTATCAGGAAGATACACTGGTGTATCGCTGTGATCCGATTCAGGAGCGGAGGGCTAAAATAGCGTTGCTGGATTGTGCACATCGAGAAACTGAATTGAATGCAAAAGAACTCCGGGAACAGATTGTACGAGTGGTTTCAGAGAAAATCAAGAATGGGCAGAAAATAATACTTCCGGTTCCCCAGTTCGGGAGAGGACTTGAATTGCTTATATTGATGCAAAGAACATTTCCGAATCTCCGGGTACGGGTGGATCGCGATTTTGCAGATTATGCGAAGAGAATGCTGGAAGAACGTGTCTGGTATTTTACGGAGGCGTATGATATGCTTAATTTGGACGAGATGGATGTGATCGATATACTTGGAATTCAGATGTCGAAATACGATTATGATATTCTTCTTCTTGCTGACACGCATCTGAAAAAACAAGAAAATGAGGATTTTGTACGTCATCAACTGGAGAATGGAGCAGCAATCCTGATAAATGGTCGTGTGAAGAAAAATGGACCGGTTGGAAAACTTCTAAAGGAAGGAAAAGCAGAGAAATTCTTATTTCCACATCATCAGAGCTATGGAGATTTAAAACGAGTAGCAGCATCAAATCAGTTTGATATGATTTTACCTTTTCACAATCATGAGAAAGAAATATTGATTTAAAATAAGAGAACCATAACTACTGTATCCCAATGCGGTAGTTATGGTTCTTTTCAGTCTTTGTCTGGATGTTCATTTTTATCTTTTCCCATTTTTGTAAACAAAATCATTCCGTGAATGACAACAGGTATCATAATCAAACAAAACATAATAGCCATGATCGTGCCTGCAGATGCTCCTGTCGCTGTGCAATAAACGAGTGCTGCAAAAACTGCTGCGATCGCAATAATTCCTATCCATGCCAATGTACGTTTCATGTCAATCCCTCCTAACAGTGTTTATTATAACGCATGACATTTAAAATGAAAAGAAGAAAAAGTTTCGATATCCAGACAATGGAACTTGACGGATTGTGTTCGGGTTGTTACTATATAAATAGAACAGACAAAACAACTCAAACAACGAAAGACGGTGAAGATATGATACTAAAAATTGATTTTAACAGTGAAGAGGCCCTATATATCCAGCTCTGTAACCAGATCATTATGGGCATTGCCACAGAAATGCTGCACGAGGGTGACAGTCTGCCGTCTGTTCGTCAGTTGGCAGATGAGATCGGAATTAACATGCATACGGTTAATAAAGCATATGCTGTTTTAAGGCAGGAAGGATTTCTGCGTCTGGACCGCAGACGAGGGGCTGTCGTTGCATTAGATATGGATAAATTACGTGCGTTAAATGAAATGAAACAGAATTTAGCGTTGATTATAGCGAGAGGAATCTGTAAAGATGTCTCCAGAAATGAAGTGCACGCACTTGTGGATCAGATTTACGATGAATTTTGCGGACGGTTATAAGGAGGAGCAAGATGCTTTGCGAACAGTGTAGGAAGCGGGAAGCGACTGTGAAATATGTGGAGGTCGTGAACGGTGTGAAAACGGAGCATAATCTTTGTGGAGTATGTGCCTCTCAGTTGGATATCGGACCGTTCTCGGCTGTTTTTGAGGGAGAGATTTCTCTTGCAAGCCTGCTTTCCGGACTTCTCGGGATTCAGGATACAGAAAAGAACGATGGAAGATTTGCGGAAGTGATCTGTCCAAATTGCGGTACAACGTATGAAAACTTTGTGGAGACCAGCCGGTTTGGATGCAGTGACTGCTATAGTGTGTTTGGACCGTTGATCGGTGAAAATATCCGACATTTACAAGGGAGCGAGTGCCACGTTGGTAAACGTCCGGACTATGTGATACGGGAGGAGACGGCCAGGGCCCAGGCCCGTGCATCAGAAGCAGTCAAAGGAGCAGACACGAAGGAAGAACAGGCACAATTACCGGAGCTTACGAAGGAAGAACAGATCCGTCTTCTTCAGGCGAGGATCAAGGACGCACTCAGAAGAGAAGAGTATGAGGAGGCTGCGGTTTTGCGTGATGAGATCCGCAGTTTAAAAGAGGAGAACGAATAAATGGCGAAATGGTATGAAGTACCGGGAAATACGGATTCCGGCGTGGTATACAGTAAAGTCCGTCTGGTAAGAAACTGGGCTGAATATCCGTTTCCGGGGAAAATGACAAAAGAGCAGAGTCTGGAACTGACTGCACGGATGTTGAGTGTGCTGCAGGACCTTGGCGTAAAGGATGGTAATACGTATCATTATTCTTACCTTCACCAGATGACCGATTTGGAAAAAACAGTACTCATGGAGAGAAAAGTTTTGAACCGAGGAATTCTAAAAAAGAAAGATGTGGGCGGTCTCGTCTTATCAGAAGATGAGCGGATCAGTATTACGGTCAATGGTGACGATCATGTGCGAATTCAAGTGTTGGAAAAAGGTCTGAATCTGGCAGACTGTTATAAAAAAGCAAATCTTGTTGATGATCATATTGGAGAGGACATTGAATATGCGTTTGATGAAAAGTATGGTTATCTGACCGCATTTCCAACTAATATGGGAACCGGACTTCGGGCATCAGTGATCATTCATCTACCGATGCTCTCCAGACGTAAAAATTTCAACAGTCTTGTGGCAGATATGGGACGATTCGGAACTACCATTCGCGGTGTTTACGGAGAGGGCAGTGAAAATTACGGTTCGTTGTACCGCGTATCCAATCAGAAGACACTGGGACAGACTGAAAAAGATATCATTGATCTGGTGAGTAAGGCTGCTGCAGAACTGGATGCGCAGGAACGCCGCCTCCGAAAAGAAGCATTGAAACAGCATCCGGTGATTTGTGCAGATGAGGCATATAAATCTTATGGTGTGTTAAAATATGCCAGACGCTTATCGAGAAAGGATTCTATGGAGTTCTTATCACAGATCATGGCGGGAGTATCCGAAGGAATTCTGGTTCCGCAAGAACCGTGTTCCATTTATGAATTGATGCTTGAAGCACAGACGGCAAATCTCCTGAGCCAGGCAGACAGACCGTTAAATAAAGAAGAAGTGGATGAGGCGCGTGCAGAGTATCTGCGTGAGCATCTTCCGGAAATCCGATGACAGGAGGATGAGACAGAATTTATGGAGCGATATACAGAAAAAGCCAAGGAAGCTTTAATTCTTGCAAGGGAAGCTGCGGAAGATCTGGGATCCAGAACAATTGGAACAGAACATCTCCTTGTGGGACTGATTGAAGAGGGGAGCGGAACGGCTGCTAAAGTGCTGGAGGCCAATGAAGTAAAGTTGGAGCGTGTACTGGAGCTGGTTCAGAAACTGGTTTCTTCTTATCAGAATACAAAGTTGCGTGAAAAAGAGGGTTACACCCCGAGTGCAAGACATGTACTGGAGAACAGCTATCGCGAGGCAGTTCGTTTCCGTGCACCTCTGATAGGTACGGAACATATATTGATGGCATTATTAAAAGAGTCAGATTGTGTGGCAATCCGTCTCCTCAATACATTAAATATCAATATTCAGAAAATTTATATTGATCTGCTTTCAGCCATGGGCGAGGATGGAGCGGCCGGAAAAGAAGAGTTTACTCAGGGACGTCAGGGAAAAGGTTCCGGTGCAGATACCCCCACTCTGGATGAATACAGCCGAGATCTGACAGAACTTGCAAGACAGGGAAAATTGGACCCGGTTATCGGACGCGAAAAGGAAATCCAGCGTGTGATCCAGATTTTGAGCCGCAGAACGAAAAACAATCCATGTCTGATTGGTGAGCCAGGAGTAGGTAAAACTGCAGTTACAGAAGGCCTTGCCCAGATGATCGCGACCGGAACAGTTCCTGAGACGATCAAGGGAAAACGTGTGGTGATCATGGACCTTTCCGGAATGGTGGCAGGATCCAAATACCGTGGCGAATTCGAGGAACGAATTAAAAATGTGTTAAAGGAAGTCAGTGAGGCAGGAAATGTTCTGCTGTTCATCGATGAGATTCATACAATCATTGGTGCAGGAGGTGCGGAGGGCGCATTGGATGCATCCAATATTATGAAGCCATCCCTTGCCCGCGGTGAGATTCAGTTGATCGGAGCAACGACGATTGATGAATACCGCAAATATATCGAAAAGGATCCGGCTTTGGAGCGTCGTTTCCAGCCGATAACAGTAGAAGAACCGACAGAGGAAGAAGCAATCGAAATCTTAAAGGGACTGCGTTCAAGATATGAGGAGCATCATAAAGTAACGATTACGGATGCAGCGGTCAAAGCGGCGGTTCAGATGTCTTCCAGATATATTAATGACCGTTTTCTGCCGGATAAAGCCATCGATCTGATCGATGAAGCTGCTTCCAAGGTTCGCCTGACTGTTTTTGTAGAGCCTAAAGGGCTGAAAGAGCTGGAAGCAGAGATTAAGATTCTGGAAAAGGAAAAAGAGGAAGCAATCAAATCAGAGGCATACGAAAAAGCCGGAGAGATTAAGAAAAAACAGGAAAAGAAACGCGAGAAGATAAAAAAATTGCAGGAAGTTTGGGAGGAGGAAAAATCTTCCAAATCCCTGTTTGTGGATGAAGATGAGATTGCGGATGTAGTTTCTGGCTGGACGAAGATTCCGGTCAGCAAGTTAAAAGAAGAAGAAACCGAGCGTCTATTGAGACTGGAGTCCATTCTTCATGAGCGTGTGGTTGGTCAGGAGGAGGCAGTTGTGGCTGTTTCCAAAGCGATCCGCCGCGGCCGAGTGGGCTTAAAGGATCCAAAACGTCCGATTGGTTCCTTCTTATTCTTAGGACCGACCGGTGTAGGTAAAACAGAGCTCTGTAAGGCACTTGCAGAGGCAATGTTTGGAACTGAGAATGCATTAATCCGTGTGGATATGTCTGAATATATGGAGAAGCACAGTGTTTCCAAGATGATCGGTTCTCCGCCAGGATACGTTGGATTTGAAGGCGGCGGTCAGCTTAGTGAGAAAGTACGCAGAAATCCGTATTCAGTCGTATTGTTTGATGAGGTTGAAAAGGCTCATCCAGATGTGTTTAATATTCTCCTTCAGATGTTAGATGATGGTCATATTACAGATTCTCAGGGCCACAAGATTGATTTTAAGAATACCGTCGTGATCATGACTTCCAACGCAGGCGCGGAAAATATCATTGCACCGAAACTTCTCGGTTTTGCTTCACAGGACGATGAGCAGGCAAAATATAATCGCATGAAAACAGGTGTAATGGACGAAGTGAAACGTATGTTTAAACCGGAATTCCTGAATCGTATTGATGAAATTATAGTATTCCATCCATTAAATAAGGGACATATGAAGGAGATCGTGACGATTATGCTTAATACTGTTGGAAAACGTACAAAGCAGCAGATGTCTATTCGCTTAAGTGCGGGAGATGATGTGAAAGAATTCCTGGTGGAAAAGGGATATGATGAAAAATATGGTGCGAGACCATTGAAGCGTACGATTCAGCAGATGGTGGAAGATAAATTGGCAGAAGCAGTGCTGGAGGGCCGTGTTCGTGAAGGAGATTCTGTAAAGCTCATGCTCAAGGATGGACAGCTCAAATTTTCCGCACGTCACCCACAAACGTCTAGAAAAACAGACGGATCTATGGTAAAATAAAAGTACCGCAAAGCATAATGATTAGTGGGTCCTTCGAAGCTTAGGAGGATCCGCGTAATACACAAAAGGAGACTAGGTATTATGTCAGTAATCAACGAATTAATCCGCACAGAAGAAAATGGTTCCATCAGCTTTGGTAACTACATGCTGGATGTTAAGTCCAAATTAGAGGACTATGAGCATGATGGCGATCTTTATAAAGTAAAAACATTCAATGAGATTACAAAGCTGGAAAGAAATGGTATGTTTGTTTATGAGTCTGTTCCGGGAACAAGCGTAAACAATTTCAGTGTGAAGAATACGGAGGTAACATTTACTGTATCCGGTGCACAGGATGCTCAGATCACGATCCAGTTAGAAGATGATATGGATTATGAGGTATTTACAGATGGTGTTGCTGTTGGTGGGATGAAGACCAACATGAGTGGCAAATTAAGCCTTTCCGTGGAACTTTCTGAAGGAAAAGATGTAAACGTGAAGGTGGTTCGTAAATAAGAAAGGGATTTTGTAGTGGCAAAGGCAAAAAATAATCTGGTATTTTTCTGCAAGGAATGTGGCTACGAATCCGGTAAATGGATGGGGCAGTGTCCGGCGTGCAAGGAATGGAATTCGTTCGTAGAAGAGCCTGTAGTTTCTGACAAGAAGGCACAGGCAGCGGATAAGATTCGTATTCCGGGCCGGGGCGCTGCCCCTGTCCGTATCTCGGATATTTCCATTGAAGATCAGGACCGTACAGCCACTGGATTCGGAGAACTGGATCGTGTTCTGGGCAATGGAATCGTGAAAGGCAGTCTTGTTCTTGTAGGTGGAGACCCGGGAATCGGAAAATCTACTTTACTTCTTCAGGTGTGCAGAAATCTGGCCCATTCTGAGAAAAAGGTATTATACATCTCTGGTGAGGAATCGTTAAAACAGATTAAAATGCGGGCGAATCGAATCGGAAGTATTGAGGGAGAACTTTATTTTCTTTCAGAGACGAACCTCGATATGATTTCTTCTTCCATTGAAGATGTTAAGCCTGATGTGGTCATCATTGATTCCATACAGACCATGTATCGCGAAGATATTACATCGGCTCCGGGCAGTGTCAGTCAGGTGAGAGAATCCACGAACCTTTTGATGCAGATTGCGAAGGGATTGGGAATTACGATCTTTATCGTGGGTCATGTGACAAAAGAAGGTGTGGTTGCCGGCCCGAGAGTGTTGGAACATATGGTGGATACCGTACTGTATTTTGAAGGTGACCGCAACGATTCCTATCGTATCCTGCGTGCAGTAAAGAACCGGTTTGGTTCTACGAATGAGATAGGTGTTTTTGAAATGCAGGAGAAAGGCCTGGAAGAAGTGACCAATCCTTCCGAAATGATGATCTCCGGAAGGCCGAAGAATGCTTCCGGAGCAGTTGTTTCATGTGCGCTGGAGGGAACAAGACCACTTCTTTTAGAAGTGCAGGCACTTGTGGCTGAAACTAATTTCGGCATGGCGAGACGAACTGCCAATGGTGTAGACTTTAACCGAATTAATATTTTATTAGCGATTTTAGAAAAACGCTGCGGATATGCAATGAGCCGTTATGATGCCTACGTGAATATTGCTGGTGGTATGAAGATGAGTG
>JAZOVL010000017.1:0-10202 GCA_045658685.1 Pilosibacter sp. | reverse complement strand
GGATACAGACGGTGTTTGGAACGAAGGCTTTTCTGTAGAGGGTAAGATTTCTGGTGGAGAAGCAATGGAAACGGAAGCATTGTACGGAGTATACAATCCGGTACAGACCTTTGGTAATCTGAGTAATCCGGGAAGTTTATTACCATATCGAGAACTGACCAGAGAGGATTTTTGGTTTTTAGAACCGGGCTCAGAACAATTTGGTGAAATTCAGACGATATCACCATCTTCAGGAACGGTTGCAGGGGCGATAAACCTGAGGGCAATGAAGGTATTCTTTAATTATGGAATGGTCATGAAGAACCAAAAGGAAGAGCAGTCTTGTAAAGCATTATTGCTCCACTGTTTACAGAACGATCCAAACGATGGCCGGTTTACAGGAATTCAGATTCCGGAGGATTCGCTTCGTATGTTGGTGCAGTGTGTAGATGAAGCCACTTGTATGATCGTGGTAGGAAGTGTCGATGAATTGGAAGTGTTAGAAGCAGAACCGGTTACAGAATAAAGAAGATAAAAAGACGCAGCTTGGCAGATTTGCACACAGCTGCGTCTTTTTTGGGTTTTATTTTTTTATCAATTGTGACGATAATTGACGGATCATCATGGCTTTTTTCTTCTCTGCTTCGTTCATGTTCTCGGTTAATATGGTAAAAAGAAGTTCTTGTTCGTCCATAGAAAATGTTAGATTATTTGCCCGCATTTCCTGCATGATGCTAAGAAATACGGTCATCTTTTGATTCTCCGGTGTATTAGAAAGGGTGTCGGCCAGATGGGTTAAGCGTTTCAGGCGTTCCTGGTCAAGATTATGTAGTCGTTCATCCTGATGAATGGATTGTCGGTTCATACGGTTATCCTCCTATCCCTGATTTAAGGTCTGTATGACCATTTGCAATGTTTCATAGCGTGATTGTTGGTCTGGCGGAAGCATGGATAATAATTGTTCCATAGAAAAATTGGGACGATTTTCTTTGTTTTGACGAAATTGAAACATCTTAGAAAGAAAATCGATCATGTCTTGTTCCTTCAAAGTAGCATAAGGTTTAATCGCAGCAAGCATGTCTGCCGGTGATGTGTGATCTTCATCCAGAGAGCAAATGCTCATCATTCCGTCATCGTTCTCGGAAAAGAAATTCATGGTCCGGACTAATTCATTCCATTTGATAAATAAAGAAAGAAATCGTTGTTCTGTGATTTTCATATATGGAAGTGAAGCTTTCAGCATCTGCATATGGTGATCTGCGATAGCGTAGTCCAGATCCGTTAGTTTTAAGTCTTTTTCAGTCATAGTACGGCCTCCTTTTACTGTTGCAATATATGAACAGAAGAGACGATTCATGCAGATTAAATGTAAATGAATTTTGGAACCGGCGATTTTGGTGATGAATACAATAAATGAGATAGGAGGGACTGCATATGCCTTATCGTTTGATCATAGATGGAAACAGTGTTTACGAGATAGATGAAGACTGTGAAGCAGAACAAAAAAGAGAAGAGCGAGAGGATACGGGTGTGGAGAAAGAGAAGGGCGGGTGATTTCCCGCCCCCTGAGAGATTAGCAGCAGAAACCGCCGCCGTTTCCACCCCAGCCACCACAGCAGAAGAGCAGAAGAATGATCCAGATACAGCTGTTGTCATTACCAAAGCCACAGCCATTATGTCCCCAGCCACCACAGCAGCATAAAAGCAGGATGATCCAGATGATGTTGTTTCCGGATCCGCATCCATTATTTGTTGTTTCGCAACCACATCCACAATTTGTTGCAGCTAAATCACTCATGATAAGTTCCTCCAGGGAAAATTTTCTTACACTCCATCATATGCAGATGGGCCTGTCAGTATTGCCTGACTCCGAAAATTAATTGTGGAATGGACGGAAAAATGTTATACTGAAGAATAGAATATGTTAAAGGAGCCGGTTATGAAGAAGTTATATTATGATTCACCATATATCAGAGAGTTTGAGGGTACTGTCATGTCTTGTGAGAAAGGGAAGAAAGGATATGAAGTGGTGCTGGACCAGACTGCATTTTATCCGGAAGGCGGCGGACAGCCGACGGATACGGGTGTTCTGGGTGGAGTAAAGGTATTGGAAGTACACGAAAGACAGGGCATTGTGACTCATTATCTGGAAGTACCTCTGACCGTTGGAGAAACTGTAAAGGGTGTGATTGATTGGGAACCGCGTTTTATTCATATGCAGGAGCATTCTGGAGAGCATTTGGTCTCCGGTCTGATTCATGAGCGATTTGGCTATGATAATGTGGGTTTCCATATGGGTGCAGAGGAAGTGACCATCGATTTTAATGGATTGATCGAGTGGGATGAGCTGATGGAAATCGAGAAAAAAGCAAACGAGATCATCTGGGACAATCGGGAGATTTATGCCGATTTTCCAGAGAAAGAAGAGTTGGATACGCTGGATTATAGAAGCAAAAAAGAGCTGACAGGAGACGTGCGTATTGTAAAAATACCTGGAGGCGATGTCTGTGCCTGCTGCGGAACACATGTAAAATATACTGGGGAAATTGGACTGGTAAAGTTTCTTTCCATGATCCATTACAAAGGTGGTGTCCGCATTTCACTTCTTTGCGGAAAGCGCGCAATGGCAGATTATGAAAAGAAGAGAGAAGAGGTACAGAGAATATCGAATCTATTATCGGCAAAACCGACTGAAATTTCAAATGCAGTAGAGAAGATGAAAGGTGAGATTTCCAAATTGCAGGAAAAATTATCGGAATGCTATCGTGGTATGATTGAAAACAGAGTCATCGGATTAGAATGCAGCGAGAATTCCCTTTATATCATGGAAAAGGATTTCGGTGCGCAGCATCTTCGTATGCTGGTGAATCGGATCCTGGAAGAGAAAAAGGGAAAAACCGTACTTGCGTTATCCGGAAATAAAGACAATGGTTTTATTTATATTATGGGAAGTCAGGAAGCGGATATGCGCTTGTTGTCGAAAGAACTGAATCAGAAGTTGTCTGGACGAGGCGGAGGAAGCGTACAGATGGCACAGGGAACATTCTTTGCAGAAGAAGAGCAGGTAGAAGAAGTCTTGAATGAAAAAGGATTTACAAAGATCAGTTAAGAATGAGTTTCGGATAGACCGGGAAAGGATAAGAACGATGAAGAAACGAATCAGAGAATATGGGATCGTCATCGGAACCCATGAGACAGGAAAGTTAAATAAGATTTCTGACATTCCGGGAGTTACTGTCGGACATTATACCGTGGATACAGAGGAACATAAGACAGGCGTGACGGTTATTATGCCATGTCAGGACAATATGTTTGTGAACAAGCTGACAGCAGCTGCATTTGTGCATAATGGTTTCGGAAAGACAGCAGGTATTCCGCAGATTGAAGAACTGGGAACACTGGAGACGCCGATCGCCTTGACTAATACATTAAATGTAGGCCGTGTGCAGGATGCGCTGATTGACTATATTGTGGAACGCTCCGCCAGGGAAGGTGTTTCTGTCACATCCAGCAATGCGGTTGTGGGCGAATGCAATGATGCCAGCCTCAACAAGATCGCGGAGCGTGTGATCGGAATTGAAGAGGTGAGACAAGCCATTGAGTCTGCATGTGAAGATTTCGCAGAAGGTGATGTGGGAGCAGGAAAGGGAACCACTTGCTTCGGACTTAAAGGTGGAATTGGATCTGCCTCCAGACTGGTTTCTAAAGATGGAGAAACATATACAATTGGTGTCTTAGTGCAGTCTAATTTCGGAAAGACTAAGAATTTCATGTTAGATGGAAAACCGCTCGGAGAGTATCTCAGCGCAAAAATCACAGAAGCGAAAAAGGATGAAGGATCCATCATGATGGTCATCGGAACAGACCTTCCTGTTTCAGATCGTCAGTTAAAGCGAATCATTCGCAGAGCCGGTGTTGGTCTTTCCAGATGTGGTTCTTTCATGGGACATGGAAGCGGAGATATCATGATCGGATTTTCTACAGGAAACCGTTTCAATAAAGATGAAGAACTTGCTGTTGTATCTTACAGACAGCTTAATGAGAATATGATGGACGATGTGTTCGAGGCGGTTGCGGAGGCGACCGAGGAAGCGATTTTAAATTCCATGGCGATGGCAGATACTGTCAAAGGTTATAATGGAAAGATTCGTTATTCGTTGACAGACCTGTATTTGAAGGAGTTGGAATAGTGGCATATTTTCCATTGTTTGTGAATTTAGAAGAAAAGCCGGTCCTGGTCGTAGGGGGCGGTGTGATCGCTGAGAGACGGATCTGTTCTTTGTTGGATTTTGGCTGCAAGATTTTCGTGATTGCCCCGGAGGTAACAAAGAAACTGGAAAGACTGGCAGAGAGCGGAAGAATTGTTTGGAAAAAGGATTGTTATTCATCGGAAGATTTAAACAGCCTGCTTTCGAATAACGATGAAAATAGTTGGACTTTTGTGCTGGCGGCCGCAGCAGAATCTGTGAATGCTGCAGTTGTTCAAAATTGTAAGGCGGCCGGAATTCCGGTCAACAATGCTTCCAAAAAAGAAGACTGTGATTTTTATTTTCCTGGATTGGTCAAAGATCAGGAACTTGTAATCGGTGTTACAAGTGGAGGGAGCGACCACAAATTAGTGGCCGCCCTCTCTAAAAAGATCCGAGAACTTGTCCAAAAAACATGGCAAGTTTGATGGTGTCGAGATATGCTGCTGAAACTTTTAAACCGCCACGGCCGATACCCAGCTGGATATCCGGTTTTGCGGCGCCGTGGAAATCAGAACCTCCGGTCAGCGCCAGATCATGCTTCATGGCTATGGCGCGGAGTTTTCCGCTTTCATGCTGATTGTTGGATGAATGAAAACATTCTAATCCTAAAAGACCGTAGGAGCGAAGTTCCATGACCAGGTCTTCGATGCCGTTCCAACCCAATTTATACTGACATGGGTGGGCAAGAACCGGAAAGCCTCCGGCTTCACGAATGGCCTTGATGGATTCTTCCGGTGTGATGACCTCGCGTTTTCGATAGTATGGACGGTCTGGATCCAGGTATTTTTTAAATGCCTGTTCAGGTGTGGATACGTATCCTTTGTTGACCAGAGCACGTGCAAAATGAGCTCGGGTAATGATGGTTTTGGGATTACCCAACATCAGGTCTTCCATGGTAATATCAAAACCGTCGGCACGGAATGCATCAACCATTTTTTCATTGCGTTCGCGGCGTTTTTTGGCAGTTGATGTAAGAAATTGATTGAGAGATTCACTGGTGTGGTCAATGTAAAGACCTAAGATGTGAATTTCTTTTTCTTTATAAAGGCAGGAGAGCTCTACACCTGGAACTACTTCAATATCAAGTGGGTCTGCGGTTTCTAATGCTTCTGAAACACCGGATACGGTATCGTGGTCTGTAAGAGCAATCGCAGTGAGGCCAGCTTCGTTTGATGCAAGCACGACCTGCGATGGTGTCAGTGAACCATCGGAGGCATTGGAATGAACATGTAAATCGATGAATTTCATTGGATTCCTTCTTTCTGGAGCAGTCATTCTTCGTCCAGATATGATTTTATCACATTTAACAACTTTGGAAAAGAAATTTAAGAAATATGTTATTCCATTTTCCACTATTTGTGCTATACTAGTGTTCGGGTATGCACTATATCCAGTAACTTTGAAAATGTAATCTCTGGAAACGGGGTAGAATAGGGTGATAAAAATGGGTGAAACAAAGAAAACGCAGGGCGGACAGAGAGATACTGCCCGTGCTCGCGGGGCTGCAGGCCGCAGCTCTGCTTCCCGAGATGCCGCATCTACAAAACGTAGTACACAGGCAGCGACGAAGCGGAGTGTGGAACGGGCAGCGGCAGCTCAGAATACAAGAAGCGCAGGTTCAGGAACAGCGAGAAAGACGAGTTCCACGACCAGAAGACGCCGACGTCGTCGTCAGGGACCAGATTTTGCAAAGATCTTACTGGTGGTGATCGGAATCGTGATTCTCATCTTTTGTGCAGCAGTAGGTTTGAAAAGCTGTTCTAATGGTGAATCAGTTAAGGAAACAAAGCCTGTTGAAACAACTGCGGTACCGGAGACAGAGATCAAGGCAGAGATAATGGTCAATGGTATTTCTGTCAATGGTATGACAAAGTCCGAGGCCAGAGAGAAGATTCTTGCAGATATGGACTGGGACTTAAAAGTTTCTTATAAAGAAGAAACAAAAGCTGTTGAAAATTTGTTGGCTGGTGATGTAGATAAAGTTCTCGATGAAGCTTTCGAAAATGGAAAAGCGGGAGAATATACGGTTGAGCCGGACGGGATTGAAGAAGCGGCGCAGGCAGCGGCAGCGGTACTTGCAGATGGCTGGGATGTGAAACCGAAGAATGGTTCCATCAGTTCTTATGATAAAGCCAGTGCACAGTTCGTATTCGCCGGTGCGGAGAACGGAAGTCTGATCGAGCGTGAAAAGCTGGTGAATGATATGATCAGTGCGGTAAAAGCAGGCGAGTATCAGAAGACGATCGCAGCAACCGCAAAAGTCGTAGAACCGGAGATCACAGAAGCTCAGGCAAAAGAAAGTTTTAAGCGTATCGGTACCTACACAACAACAACCACATCAAACAAAGCAAGAAATGAAAATATCAGGATCGCTTCCGATGCGATTAACGGTATGATTATTCAGCCGGGTGAGGAATTTTCCTTTAACTTGACAACCGGTAACCGCACTCCGCAAAAGGGATACCAGGCGGCAGGTGCATATGTGAACGGTGTTCTGGTGGAGGAGCCGGGCGGCGGTGTTTGTCAGGTCTCTTCAACATTGTATAATGCAGTAGTATTTGCAGGATTAAAGACTACCGAACGTCATGCACACAGTTATGAGCCGTCCTATGTGACTCCTGGTGAGGATGCCATGGTAAGTTATGACGGTTATTCCGGACCGGATATGAAGTTTATCAATAATTCCAAGACGGCAGTTGGCATTAAGACAAGTTTTTCCAATCAGAAATTAACGGTTTCTGTATACGGAACTCCGATACTGGAAGATGGCGTGACTCTCTCTATGGTTTCGAAGAAGGTAAAAGATCTGGAAGCACCGGCTCCGGTCTATGAGGAAGATCCGACCTTGCAGCCAGGAGTAGAAGTAGAAGCAAAGGCGGCTACTCTTGGAAGTCGCTGGGTGACAAATCTGGTAACAAAGAAAGATGGTGTCGTGATCGAAGAGAGCCTTCTTCATAACAGCACTTACAAGGGAAAATCTGCAACAATCAAACGTAATACTTCCGGAACTGTGGTTTCCACAGAGGGTGAGAGCAGTACGGCAGAAAGCGGTCCTGTGGGCGGATGTGCTCTGTCTCCAACTGAGACGCTTCCGAGTGTGGAGCCGTCCGCAGAGCAGGAAACAAAAGCACCGACATCCGCACAGACTCCAGGTGGTGTACAGCCGGAGAGTAATATACAGAATGTTGGACCGGCTGATGTAATCCAGCCGTCAACAACAGTTCCGACAGAATCTTACTATGGTCCGGGAAATGCTCCGCAGAGTCCTGCAGATATGACGTCTCCGGCAGCTGGAAACGGTGGTCCGGGAGGTCAGGTAACCCAGGTGAATCCGTCTGGTGGTCCGGGGGGAGCCGGTCCGGCAGAGACAAATGCTTCTCCGGCAGGAGCAGGTCTGATCACTCCAATGGGATAGAACAATAAATTAAGACCCGATCACAATGATTTTTATGATTTTTGTGAGCGGGTCTTTTATTGCATTCCATATTGTGGAATTATATTCACAATATGGAATCATCACATAAAAAATTAATATTGTTCACAATTTTGTACTAAAATCTTTCGTTTAATATTTGCATTTTTCAGAAGAATCGCTATAATAGTATATAGGTATCCCTGTGTTTAAATGGGGGAACTGGTTTTATAAATAATTTTTTATTTATACAATTTATAGGAGGAAAATCAACTATGGCAAGAAAAATGAAAACCATGGATGGTAACCACGCAGCAGCTCATGCTTCATACGCATTTACTGACGTGGCAGCTATCTTCCCGATCACACCTTCTTCTCCGATGGCTGAGGCTACAGATGAGTGGGCAACTGACGGAAGAACAAACATTTTCGGACAGCAGGTTCAGATCACAGAGATGCAGTCTGAGGCTGGTGCAGCTGGTGCAGTACACGGCTCCCTTATGGCTGGTGCTTTAACAACAACTTACACAGCTTCTCAGGGTCTTCTTCTTATGATTCCGGACATCTTCAGAATCGCTGGTGAGCAGCTTCCGGGCGTATTCAACGTATCCGCTCGTGCTATCGCAGCAGCAGCTCTGAACATCTTCGGTGATCACTCTGACGTTTATGCTTGCCGTCAGACTGGTGCAGCTATGCTTTGTGAGTCCAGCGTACAGGAAGTTATGGACTTAACACCGGTTGCTCACCTTGCAGCAATCAAAGGTAAAGCCTGCTTCAACAACTTCTTCGATGGTTTCCGTACATCCCACGAGATCCAGAAGATCGAGACATGGGATTACGAAGATCTCAAAGAGATGGCTGACTTCGACGCTATCCATGAGTTCCGTATGAAAGCACTTAACCCGAACAATCCGCATCAGCGTGGTTCTGCTCAGAACCCGGATATCTTCTTCCAGGTAAAAGAGGCAGCAAATACTACTTACGATGCACTTCCGGCAATTGTTCAGGAGTACATGGACAAAGTTAATGCCAAGATTGGTACAAACTACAAACTTTTCAACTACTACGGTGCTGAGGATGCAGAGCATGTAATCGTAGCTATGGGTTCTGTAAACGATACAATCGAAGAGACAATCGACTACCTTGCAAAACAGGGCAAGAAGGTTGGTGTTGTTAAAGTTCGTCTTTACAGACCGTTCGCTAAGGATGCTTTCCTTGCAGCAATTCCGAAGACAGTAAAACAGATCACAGTTCTTGACAGAACAAAAGAGCCGGGTTCCATCGGTGAGCCGTTATACCTTGATGTACTTGCTGCTATCAATGGTACAGAGTTCGCAAATCTCCCGATCATGTCCGGTCGTTACGGCTTAGGTTCCAAGGATACAACTCCGGCACAGATCCTTGCTGTATATGAGAACACAACAAAACAGAGATTCACAGTTGGTATCGTAGATGACGTTACAAACCTTTCCCTTGAGATCGGTGCTCCGCTCATCACAACTCCGGAAGGAACAACTAACTGTAAGTTCTGGGGTCTTGGTGCTGATGGTACTGTTGGTGCTAACAAGAACTCAATCAAGATTATTGGTGATAACACAGATATGTATGCACAGGCTTACTTTGATTATGATTCCAAGAAGTCCGGTGGTGTTACAATGTCTCACTTACGTTTTGGTAAGAGCCCAATCAAATCTACTTACCTCATTCGTAAAGCAGACTTCGTAGCTTGCCACAACCCATCTTATGTAGATAAATATAATATGGTTCAGGAATTAGTTGATGGTGGTACATTCCTTCTTAACTGTCCATGGGATATGGAAGGACTTGAAGCTCATTTACCAGGACAGGTAAAAGCATTTATCGCTAACCACGACATTAAATTCTACACAATTGATGGTATCAAGATTGGTAAAGAAATCGGACTTGGCGGACGTATCAATACAGTTCTTCAGTCTGCATTCTTCAAACTGGCTAACATCATTCCAGAAGAACAGGCTCTTGCACTTATGAAAGATGCTGCTAAGAAGTCTTACTCACGTAAGGGTGACAAGATCGTTCAGATGAACTACGATGCTATTGATGCTGGTGCAAAACAGATCAATAAAGTAGAAGTTCCAGAATCTTGGAAAGATTGAGAAGACGAAGGATTATTCACACCAGCAATCAAAGGTGGAAGAGAAGACGTTGTTAACTTTGTTAAAAATGTACAGTCTAAAGTTAATGCTCAGGAAGGTAACTCACTTCCAGTATCAGCTTTCGTTGATTATGTAGATGGTCCAACACCATCAGGATCTTCTGCATTTGAAAAACGTGGTATTGCAGTAGATATCCCAGTTTGGGTAGAAGAAAACTGTATCCAGTGTAACCGTTGTGCATATGTATGTCCACACGCTGTAATCCGTCCAGTAGCTCTTACAGCTGAAGAAGCTGCTAACGCTCCAGAAGGATTAAAGACAATCGATATGATCGGTATGCCAGGTATGAAATTTACTATGACTGTATCAGCATATGACTGTACAGGATGTGGATCTTGTGCTAACGTTTGTCCAGGTAAGAAGGGT
>JAZOVL010000016.1:0-12277 GCA_045658685.1 Pilosibacter sp. | reverse complement strand
CGATTTCCTCCTCTATGTCAGACTTTTTTCAAATATTATGCCACTTCACGTTTTCTCTCGAATTTCCTTTAATAATAAATGATAACACTGTGATGTGTCAACGTAAATCTATGATTTTGCAAATTGCTTTGTAAAATGTGGATTTAATTGAGGAAATGTTTTTAAAGATCATTTCCTCTTTTTGTTCGTTCACATATGCAGTATTCTGCAAACAAGCTTCATTTCCGAATTTTGTACGTCCATCTATCATCAGTCGCTCTCGACAAACTCAGCCCTGACGGCCTTCAGACAAGTCTCCGCGGCTGAAATTAGTCCGTACAAAATTTTCGGAAATCTTGCAACTGTTTGCAGAATACAGCATATGGAATCGAACAAAGAGTAGACATACCCCAAAACATTTTCTCAATATAAATACATCTATTCGGACGAAATATACCCATAAAGCATAGAAATCCTTATTCTGGTACAGAGTTTGGTACAAATTGGAAAAGTGCGCAGTTACTGGTATTTAATTAAGGCAACTTGACTATGAAAAAAGTCCCAGGATGACAGGTGTTTTCAAGAAGGACCATAGAATTACGTCGGTACTTGGCGCTTTAGCGCCTTAGTACCGCTACGCAATTCTCTGAGCGAAAGCGTGTCCGCTTGAAAATTCCTGCCAGCCTGGGACTTGTTTATCACCAAGTTGACTCAACTAAATACCTATTTAAACACACCGTTCTCTTTCAAGTCCTCGTAATCCAATCCCAAGCTCTCAATCACCTCTTTTGTGTGATATCCCAATGGATAACCTCCCATATCATATGTAACCGGGCATTCGGAAAGTTTAAACGGAGATCCTAACTGACGAACTTTCTTTCCATTTGAACAGGGAACTTCCACTTCCACAACCAATTCCCGTTCTTTAATCTGCTCATCCTCGTCTAATGCTTCTTTTAAAGAAAGTACCGGCTCTACACAACAATCCAACGGTTTGAAGATTTCCACCCACTCATCTCTTGTCTTTCCCTTAATAATTGTCTGAATGCGTGCTTTTACTTCCTCAAACACTTCTGCTTTCGGCTCTGCACTTTCTTCGATCAGGTCCGGGCAGCCTATTCCATTACAGAATGCTGTCCAGAATTTCGGTTCCAGAGAACCCACACTCAAATATTCTCCATCTGCAGTCTCGTAGTAACCATATAAAGAACCGCCATTGAGTCGTCTGGACTCACGTCCACTCTCCTCTCCGGTTGCCAGATAGCGGATTCCATCCATTCCGGTCAACGGTACAAGGCCGTCCATCATGGAAACATCAATATACTGACCCTTTCCTGTTATATTTCTAAAGTTCACGGCCGCCAGAATGCTGATCACAACATTCGAGGATCCAGAGCAAATGTCTGCCACCTGAATATTCATCGGCGCCGGACCTGCATTTTTGTAACCAGCCATAGCCAGATTACCACTGCGCGCCATATAGTTACAATCATGTCCCGCTGCCTTCGCCATCGGTCCGGTTTGTCCGTATCCTGTCAGCGAGCAGTAGATCAAAGCCGGATTTTCTTTTTTCAATTCCTCATAACCAAGGCCCAGACGCTGCATGATTCCCGGACGGAACTGTTCTACGACGATGTCATATTCCTTCACCAACTTCTTTACGATTTGAACAGCTTCCGGATTTTTCAGATTTAAAAATATATTCTTCTTTCCTCTGCCAAGCCATACTTCATTGGCCGCCAGATCTGTGTCCTCAATAAATGGTGCATACTCCAGTACGATGTCCGGTTTACTGGGTGAACTGATCTTGAGAACCTCTGCTCCCAGATCTGCCAGCATCAACGTAGCATACGGTCCCGGCAATAATGTAGTAAAATCAAGAATCTTTAAATTTGATAATGCTTTCATAATCATCGCTCCTTACTCCAGTACATAACTGATCTTCGTCATATTCAAACTCTGTCCGGTCACCTTCAGGCTCATTTCCTCCGGAAGAGATTTTTCACTATAATAATGATAGATCCAAAACTGATGGGTCCCCTTTCCCATGGCTCCACCTTCGTAAGCTGCCTCTCCTGAAATCACATCTCCGCTGCGGCTCAGTTTAATCATCAGCTCCACACCATTGCTTGGAATTTTGTTTGTACTATATACTGATCCCGATTCCTTTCTTCCCTTCGCTTTATCCTCGTCAGTAAATTCATAGACAGTACCATCCGAGTATTCCAGATATGTATCTGCATCAAACAATGGCATATGAAGAATTTCTCCATCAAATACCAGATCAAAGGCTAACTCCGAATTCTCCAATGTTCCAGATTCATTTTCCACTTTACATTCGTAGATCAGTGTAAAATCACCGTTTAATGCAATTTCCGGAAGGTAGTTTTCGTGAAGAACCTCAAATGCTATATCTGGGCCTGTCTGGCCTTTGGAGGCTCCGGAGCAGCCGACTAGCGACATCATGGTTGCGAGCATTAAACCTCTATATAATTTTTTTCTCATAAATTTCCTCCAGATTTAAGCATAGGTCTTTAAATAAAGAGAAAGGGGAATCTGCTCGATTCCCCCAATCCCATCTAAATTAGTGCAGAGCCTCCGCGTATGCGATGTACTCTTCTTTTGTCATAACCGGATCAAAACCTTCGATTACTTTCTTTGCCTCAGCCGCGCCATCTTTCAGAAGGCGGTATGCTGTAATCGCCATCATCTTCGCTGGCATAATGTGCAGTTTATACTCATCTGTGATTCTGTAATCTTTGCTGTGGAGCGCACCCTTTGCGCCGCCGAATGTAAAGTTGAGAACCGGCATAATGTGTGTCAGATCTCCTGCATCTGTGGACGCAAAGTTAATCATCTCATCTGTGATGTGCTCAATCGTTGTTTCCGGAATCTGCTCTTTTAATACATCTGCCGCATCAATCAGAGCCTGATCTGCGTAACGCTGAATAACCGGAAGGTAACCCTGGGAAGTAACGATCTCACAGTCAGCGCCAATCGCATGAGCTGCACCTTCATATGCACGGTCAACCTTCGCAGATGTTTTGTTGATCGCATCGAGAGTCTTCGCACGAACCATCAGATCCACATGCACATGATCCGGAATGGTCTGACACGGGAAACCGTCGTCACGAATCTGACCATGAACACGAACCGCATCCTTCTCCTGGAATGTCTCACGAATCATAGCCATCGCACTGAAACCGAGAGTTGCAGCATTCAGAGCATTCACGCCATCGTGTGGAGCTGCTGCTGCGTGAGCTGCTTTTCCTTTCATATGAACAGATTTGGAAACAAAACCTGTGCTTGCAACATTACCCAACAGAAGATCACTCTCACAGCCACCAACCATATGTACATGAGATGTGATAGAAATATCCACATCATCAAATTCTCCACGGCGGATCAATTCACTCTTACCACCGTTGAATACGATACCATCTTTTAATAATTCTTCTTTAATATCTGCAGAAAGATTCTCCTCAGCCGGAACACCAAAGAAGATTGCTTTACCACCAAGTGCTGCCTTGACTTCCGGATCGTTCAGCGCAAGTGCCGCGCCCATGATCGCAATCATCTGTGCCTCGTGGCCACATGCATGAGAAATTCCAGTTGCTTTTACAGCATCCGGATGTGCCGGACAGCCGATACCATCTAACTCACCGATCAGAGCAACACTCGGACCATCAGCCGCGTTGATATCTGCTTTTACACCTGTAAGAGCAAGGCCCTCTCTCGGCTCCATACCATATTTGCGAAGGAAATCTGCTGCTGCCTTTGCAGTCTCGTACTCTGCGAAACCACGCTCCGCATTGTAATAAATCTTAGAAGCGATTTCCTTTAATTCATCTGCATGCTCATCAATAATACTTAAAATTTTCTGTTCCAAATGATCCATAATTACTCTACCTCAATCAATTCATACTCTCTGGAACCGTAGCCAAGCTCAGCCGCAGCTTCGATAGTATGTACACCATTTCTGGAGTTGATTCTCTCTAAGAGATGCTCCTTGCCCGGATCCTCACAGGCATTTACAAGGTCGATACAAGCCTGATCAATTGCAATCGGATCGAGAGATACTAAGATACCGATATCCTTGATGCACGGATCTTCTGCTTTTGCACAGCAGTCACAGTCAACAGACATATTCTTCATTACATTTACATAAATCAGGTTGCCTTTGAAATAGTCAATAATGGAACCTGCCGCATCAGCCATGGACTCTAAGAATGCATCATGATCTGCTGTCCAGATTTTCTCCGGTTCGCCTGCGCCGTGGATGTATGCCTTACCGAAGGAAGAAGCAACACCGATGGATAACTGTTTGATTGCTCCGCCGTATCCGCCCATCGGATGACCCTTGAAGTGGGACAGAACTACCATGGACTCGTACTTCTCTGTGTTCTTACCAATATAGTTTTTCTTGATCACTTTACCGTTCGGGATCTCTAATTCGATATCCGGACCTTCTGCATCAAGAAGATCGAAGTTAAAGTGACGGCTCCAACCGTGAGCTGCGATTGTCGCGATGTGTTTCTCTGTTGTATTTCTCTTACCGTCGTAAGCTGTGTTACACTCTGTAACAACACCGTTTACATGATCGATTACCGGTTTCCAGAAGTTCGGCTTTAAGAAGTTCTGGTTGCCCGGCTCGCCGGAATGAACTTTGATCGCCACTTTACCCGGTAACGGTTTCTCAACTAATTTGTACAGTTCAAGAACCTTCTCTGGTGTGATGGTCTTAGAAAAATAAACTTTAGATTTCATAGTATGTATAACCCCTTTCCTACTACATTTCTCATCATACTATTGTTTTCTCGCTAATGACAGTATACCATTTAAATGTAGAACTGCAAAGTCCATTTTCCGTTTCTATTCACTCTTTTTCTGACTCGCCCAGACCACATGTACCAGATCTCCCAGACGGTCAGAAATGGTCTGTCGCTTCTTCTCATCCATAACCAGTGACTTCACATAATTTCCGATCTGTTTCGGCTGGATCAGCTCACCTGTCTTTACTGCACCTCCGGACGTCAGAATATCATAGACCACATCTACAAAGTCATTTCGCTCCTCAGGTGTCATGGCCATCATCCATGCTTTCGTTGCCTGATCCATAAATTTTGAGCCTTCAGACATCTCTTCCATATGAATAAAATCATTTCGAAGCACTTCCCATGAATAAGGATCATGCTGCATCGGTCCAATCTGTTCGCTTTTTATTACCGTGTGCGGTTCCGCATGTTCAAACAAAAGGCCTACGATTGAAGACTCCGGAACGTAAGAATGAATCTTCGGAACAACCGCCAGATATCCCGGATCCGCCATCATGTTCTCAGAAAATCCCGGACCGTCCAGATTACAGATTCCAAGAATCCGCTGCTGCAATGCTTTTTCTGCCTTTGCAGCCGCATATACAGCCACGTTTCCCCCCTTGGAATGTCCAGTCAGGCGTATTGGGTACATCGTGTGAATGGAAAATTCCTCCAGATACTTCAGCGCCTCTCTCTGCGCCGGAATAGTGTCCTGGAAAGTCATATTAAAATCTTCTTTCCAGCCGACCAAAGTCCGGTCTGTACCGCGGAATGTCAACACTGCCGTTCCATCTTCCAGATAATACGTAATCGCTGCAAACTGTGTTTCTTCCTTTGGCACAAAAAGACTTCGGTAAAAAGACAAGCCCACTTGTCCGAAACGCTCGGTGCCAGCTGCCGCCTCCAAAAGCTCCATATCTTTTTTCACACGAACTTTATTTTCCAGGTCACTCTGTGCAAAAAAATGTTCCGCTGCCTCATGCAGAGAGATTCTCCGATTCGGAGTATCCGGAACAATCCCATCAAAATGAATATAAGAAAGAGTGGAAAAGATTAACATATCCACCGGATTCGGTTCTGCCCTGGCAAATGACAAATCACCTCTCCACTCTAAATAATCGAACATATCATACATGATTTCCTGTCCTCCTTATTCCTATAATATGAAAGAACCAGAAAAATAACAAGTAAACAATTTCTAAACTCCGCGATTGACAAGCAATTTTTCACGTAGTATAGTTAAGGTGCAATTGAACGGAGTGCTGGTAAATCGGCCGGCTGAGACGAGAACCGTTTTCTCGAATCCTTGAACCTGATCTGGATAATGCCAGCGTAGGAAGATATGATTTCAATCTAAGCGATGAAACTTCAACACCCTGGTATCCCGGATACTGGGGTATTTTTATTTGAAAAATCTCCAGACTCACCAATCATTTTAAAGGAGGATACATCAATGAATGCAAGTATAGGAATTCAGATAGTACCAAAAGTAACCAGTGATGAAGAGGTGATCCGCATTGTGGACGCGGTCCTCGATTACATCAAATCCACCGGTCTGAATTATTTTGTCGGTCCGCTCGAGACATCCATCGAGGGTGACTTCGACGAGTTGATGACTGTTGTAAAAGAATGCCAGATCGTCGCTGCAAAAGCCGGTGCAAAGTCTGTTTCCACTTATGTGAAGATCAACTATCGTCCGGAAGGAGACGTATTAACCATTGAAAAGAAAGTTTCCAAATATCACAAATAATATCTGGTCATGTTCCGCGGTCGTTCTGATTCTGATCGTCTGGCAATTTATCTGTTCCATCGGATTCGTGGAAAGTTTTATGCTTCCGTCTCCGATTCAGGTGGTGCAGGCGTTCATTTCCGAATTTCCGGTGTTGATGGAGCACTCGGTGATCACGCTGTCAGAAGCATTCTTAGGTCTTACCCTGGGAATCCTGCTCGGCTTTGGGATGGCTGTGTTCATGGATCAGTTTGAACCGCTTTATAAAGCATGTTATCCACTGATTGTACTGACACAGACGATTCCGACGGTTGCAATCGCACCACTCCTCGTGCTGTGGTTCGGCTACGAAATGACTCCGAAAGTCATATTAATTGTCATTACGACGTTTTTCCCGATCACCATCGGTTTGTTAAATGGATTTCGTTCGGTAGATCCAGACTCTATCAGCCTGCTCCGTGCCATGGGTGCTGGCAGATGGCAGATTTTTTCCTTCATAAAGTTTCCGGGAGCTATGTCTCAGTTTTTCTCCGGTCTCAGGATCTCTGCCTCTTATGCCGTGGTCGGTGCCGTGATTTCCGAATGGCTTGGTGGCTTTGGCGGTCTTGGAGTCTATATGACACGCGTTAAAAAAGCATTCGCATTTGACAAAATGTTTGCTGTCATTTTCTTAATATCCATTATCAGTCTATTACTGATGAAAGCTGTGGATTTCATGCAGAAAAAATGCATGCCTTGGGAAAAAGGAGAATAATTTATGAAAAAAAAGATTATCGCAGCCATGCTTGCTGCTTCGGTTGCTCTTACATCCACTGCTTGTGGAAATACAGGTGAATCTGCCAAAACAGAAACTACAGATTTGGAAAAGATCACCTTCGTCCTTGACTGGACACCGAACACTAACCATACCGGTCTCTATGTAGCCCAGTCTAAAGGCTACTTTAAGGAAGCCGGTCTCGATGTCGAAATTGTCCAGCCGCCGGAAGACGGTGCTGTTGTCCTCGTTGCATCCGGTAAAGCCGAGTTCGGTGTATCATTCCAGGATTCTCTCGCTCCGGCGTTAGAAAAAGACACTGCTCTCCCGGTAACTGCTGTTGCTTCCATCATCCAGCACAACACCTCCGGAATCATCTCCCGCAAGGGCGAGGGTATGGACCGACCGAAAGGAATGGAAGGTCACAGCTACGCGACTTGGAATGGAGGAATTGAACTTGCAACCCTCCAGCATGTTGTTGAATCCGATGGTGGTAACTTTGAAAATATTGAATTGATCCCAAGTACCGTCACCGATGAGGTTTCTGCATTAAAAACCAATTCTGTAGACTCCATCTGGATTTTCTATGCCTGGGCAGGCGTGAAAACTGAATTAGAAAATCTGGAAACTGACTACTTCGCATTTGCAGATATTGATCCGGTCTTCGACTATTATACTCCGGTCATGATTTCCAATCATACGTTCCTCGAGGAACATCCGGATACAGCGAAAGCATTCCTCTCTGCGGTAAGCAAAGGATATGAATTCGCCATTGAGAATCCGGAAGAGGCGGCTGATATTCTGATCTCAGCTGCTCCGGAACTGGACAAAGAACTGGTGCTCGCCAGCCAGCAGTACTTAGCTGACCAGTATCAGGCCGATGCTCCTTACTGGGGCTACATCGACCCGGAACGCTGGAACAACTTCTATCAATGGGTCAATGAAAATGATCTGACTGAGTCCGATATTCCGTTGGACAGCGGATTTACAAACGAATTTTTACCACAGTAATCACAGGAGGACCCTATGGCAGTTCTGCAAGTCAACAACGTCTCGAAATCTTTCGAGCAGGAAAAAATCATTCAAAATATCTCTCTGGAACTGCACGAGGGTGAAATCGTCTCTCTCCTCGGTGTCAGCGGCGGCGGAAAAACTACACTATTTAATATTATTGCAGGTCTCAGTACCCCGGACGAAGGAAATGTCGTTCTGGACGGCACTGACATTACAGGAAAACCTGGCAGCATCAGCTATATGCTGCAGAAAGACCTGCTTCTCCCGTACCGTACTATTGTTGACAATGTGGCCCTTCCGCTCCTCATTCGCGGTGAAAAGAAAGCAGGCGCTCGTGAAAAGGCTGCCGCTTATTTCGAGGAATTTGGTCTGAAAGGTACAGAGCACAAATATCCATCCCAGTTGTCCGGTGGCATGAAGCAACGCGCTGCTCTGCTCCGCACTTACTTATTCTCTGAAAAAGTAGCGCTTCTGGACGAGCCATTTTCTGCGTTGGACATGCTGACAAAGAGTTCCGTACATGAATGGTATCTGGATGTGATGGAGAAGATCAAACTCTCCACATTATTCATTACTCACGATATCGACGAAGCGATCCTTCTCTCTGACCGCATTTATCTTCTCACAGGCAAGCCGGGCACCTTGACAAAAGAGATTATAATCCATGAGCCCAAACCGAGAAGAAAAGACTTTAATATTACAGAGACTTTCCTGAACTATAAACGTGAGATCTTATCACACCTGGAACAGCATTGATCATTAAGTTTCACGCATATATAAGAACTTAAAAAACCCCTGTCTTGTCCGTTTCGTGACAAGACGGGGGCATATTTTTTCTAATGATTATTCTTCTGTTCCAAGATAGAATTTTAATGTGTTATAAAGCTTCTGATACTCTTTCTCTGTTTCTTCGTCCAGTTCGATATCCACTGATTCGAGGCAATCGTGAATACCTTTCAGGCTTCCGATCAGCGTGAGTACCTCTGTCGGCTCCATCTCCAGATCACCGATCTTTGCATGACAGGCTGCAAGCGCTGTGTCAAACTGATCCATCAATGTCAGACAGATGTAAGTCTTCTCGATATTTAATTCTGCATATGCATGGATCGGATCATGAACCTCCTCGATACGGATGGAAAGGCTTCCCGCTCCGCTGCTGGAGTCTACAAATGCACTGTCACGATGTACATAGAAGAACGGACCTTCACCGTTTGCATCCATCATACTTCCTAACATATCTGTTGCTACGCCAATGTGACGCGCAGTCATAACCTTCATCGCTTCATATGCTTTTTCGTAATCCTCGAACTCCGCATGTCCCAGATTTTCACCATTCTGAATATACATTACATAATCCATGTTAATAATCCCTCATTTCTATAATTTCAAACTGTTTTCTATTATATAATAAGATTCTCTATAAAACAAGGCTGTGAAAACTAATTGCAAAGAATCCGTTTCAATAGTATGATAGATGTATTGTTTGTCAACAGCTATATATTAGGAGGTTTTTGCATGTTTACATACGTACTATATGCACTGGCAGGAACCGGTCTCCTGATTTCTTTTATTAAAGATAAAAAGAAGACCAAGATGGCCCTGAAAAAAGCTTGGAAATCATTCGAAAACATTCTGCCGCAGCTTCTGACCGTTATGATCATCATTGGTTTTGCTTTGGCAGTTCTGAGCCCGGAGACGATTTCTAAAGTAATCGGTTCCGAATCCGGTATCATCGGAATCCTGGCAGCCGCTCTGATCGGCTCCATCACACTGATTCCTGGATTTGTTGCATTTCCGCTGGCTGCTGCTCTTTTGGAAAATGGAGCCGGCTATATGCAGATCACTGCTTTCGTTTCCACACTTATGATGGTAGGCATCATTACAATCCCGATGGAGACAAAGGTGCTCGGTAAGAAACTGACTCTGATGAGAAACTGCGCTGCGTTTGTCTTTTCTATCATCGCAGCGTTTGCAATGGGGGTATTGATATGAATCTAAAACAGATCATCACACGTTATCGTGTTTTCCTGATTCTATTTGCTGTCAATCTGGTGATCAGCCTTGTAATACCTGAGATCGGACTGACCGCATTCTCCAATACAGCAGGAAATATCAAAGAAATGATTTCCGTCATTCCGCCAATCTTCATCCTGCTCGGACTTCTTGATGTCTGGGTAGACCGCGCAACGATGATGAAATACACCGGTAAAGGCTCCGGAATCAAAGGTATCCTGATTTCCTTCCTGCTCGGCTCCGCTGCTGCAGGTCCGCTCTACGCAGCATTCCCGGTCGCAACCGTAATGTTAAAAAAAGGAAGCAGTATTTTCAACGTTCTTATATTCCTCGGAGCATGGTCCACTACGAAGATCCCACTCCTTACCTTTGAGGCCGCCAGCCTCGGTATGCGTTTCATGCTCACCAGACTTGCTCTCAGTGTTATCGGCATCCTCATGATTGCCCTGATCACAGACAAGACGCTGAGCCAGGATGAACGCGAAGAAATCTACAATATGCAGGCCTAGTGCTTTTGCTCATGCAAAACAGCGAGAACTCCACAGGAATCCTCGCTGTTTTCATTTTGCCAATTCGATTGTATGACCTAACGCTTCTCCGGCGGAGTGGTCGGACAAACCATCATGTAATAGTTGTTATTATTAAACTGGAATGTACCAGCCTCTGTCATCAGCGCTTTTCTTGTGTGTGCTGCATAAGAACGCGGATTGATCTGATTGATAAAGGTTGCCATATACGGATATTTATCCGCATAGTTTGCAAGCGATGCGAAGAAAACTTTCTCAAATACACCGGTTCCTCTCACAGACTTGTCGATGCAGACCGGACCATACTGATAAGAATTCTCCTTTGTCAGAGTCACACCCTCACATTCAAACTTCTCCAATTCCTGAATCATGTACGCAAATAACGGCCATTCGGACCAGAACTCCCAGGATGCTGCAAGTGCAAATGCAACCACTTTCCCATCATCATCTTTCGCGATTGTTACGCCGTTTTCTTTCTCGATCAGTGCCTTCATCTGCTCCTCTGTCAGATTTGTCGTTACAAAACCGTTCTTTTTCTCTTCCTCCGGAACATTGCTGACGTGGTTTGCCTTTAAAATGGCAAATACGCCTTCCATGTCCTGTAATGTTGCCTGTGTAATGATCATCGTAATTTCCCCCATTATGATACATTCTTTTCACTTACAGTCTATTGTAACACATGTCTCATATTATGCAATGACAAAAAGACACAGAATTCCTCTGCACTCATTTAGCTGCTTTGCCTGATCCGGCAAGATTTTGTTTCGACAGCAGGTACCATAAAAGCACCTGCTGTTAGATTTGTTCAAGATCAAATAGATTTGATTTTATTCTTTTGCTATATCAATTTTTACATCTCTGCAATAAACTGCTCGATAGTATCCACTCTGGCTGCAAGTTTTGTCCATTCTTTTAATTGTCCCATCTCCTTCTCCTGCATAACTCTCTTACACAGTTCATCTGGTACGATTCCCATTTCCGATAAATACTCGAGAATGGATTCCTTACGATCTTCTATACGACCTTCCTCTCGACCAGCTCTTCGCTCATCTTGCATTAATAACTCCGTCAGCATATATCGTTCCTCCATTCTCCTGCTCTGCTTAATCTCATGTACGGCTCTTTGAAGATTGCCTACAAAATCATCATCAAAGTCTCCTGTGCTCTCTTGTAAATCTGCGCGCACATACTTCAGGAATTTCACTAATTCTGTTGAAATCTCCTCCGAGTTCTTGCCTCTGGTATTTAGAAAGATGGTTTCACTTTCATCTTCCATCTGAATCTCTGGAGCTTCCTGACACTGATGCCTAAATGTATAACGATATTTTCCTCTGCCAAAAGGATCAAAATCACAGATAAAGATTATATACGCCTTAGGAAGATCGAAATATTCCTTTCCCGTCGTAAGCAGATCCATGTCAATCTGGCTGTGATAATAACGCGCCCT
>JAZOVL010000015.1:0-23542 GCA_045658685.1 Pilosibacter sp. | reverse complement strand
GATAGGATACGGATGTGTTGAGGGCAACAGCAAAGTCTGCTACCCGTCCTTGTGATATATCATTCGTTCCATTTTCTATTTTAGCAATTGTGGATTTATTTCTATATCCAACTTTGAATGCTAGCTCTTCTTGTGTCATACCAGCTAGCAGGCGTTTTTCTTTTATTCGAGTACCTATTTTTTTCATGGTAGTACCTCCCATTATAAGTCTAAAATAATATACCATAAAGTTTATCAAAAATCAACAAACAAATAAAAAGTTGATTTAAAATCAACTATAGGAATGTTAGAAAGAGCCATCAGCGTGATAGCTCTTTTATAGTCTGATGGCCTGAAAGTATTTATCCCTTATTTAGCATATACACTGTAAAATTCAAATAAGCCGCAAACAGACACCATAAGAGATATGGTATCTGTAAATACGCCGCAATCGGTCTGATCTTATAAAACAAATAAATCATTATTATGATCAACCCGATTAGCGCCAGTAACCAAAGAAATGCCAGACCATATAGTGAAAAACGGAAAAAGAAAATGCTCCAGAAGAAGTTGAAAACCAGTTGAAGTGCATAGACGAGAAGCGCGGCTGGTTTTGAGGGAGAGTCAGAAGTATATATGAGGTAGGAAGATATTCCCATCAAGATATAGAGAATGGTCCATACGATTGGAAACAGATAGCCAGGGGGACTAAAAGCAGGTTGAACAAAAGCGGGCTCCATCATAGTTCCACTGAGTAAAGAAGAGACTGCGCCCACAGCCAAGGGGATTAGAATAGAGATGATGAGGGATTCTAAGTTTCTTGTTTTCATGTTATGTATCTCCGGGGAATCGTTGTATACAGTATATGTAATAATTCTCAGAATCATGCAAAGAAAAACAGGCAGCCGAAGCTGCCTGCCACATCAGGGTCTATTTCCCTACATCTCCACCAGGCCCATCTCGCCGCTCACGGAACGATTCCGGTAAAGGATCGACCGGAGTTACGATGCGGCTGCCATTCCGATACGGTTCATAATCTACTTCCGGAACATCTCCATCACTGTAACTTCTTGAACCAAAGTTCTGTGAGCCATAGCTATAATCCCCGTATTTGGTAGAATTGGTTGGTTTCTGTGTCATGCGATTCCCTCCTTATTTAGATGAATTACAATGACATCTGGGTTTTCTGTGTCACATAATAATCGATGCTGTTCTGGACTTCATCAAGACAAACACCACAAGCTGTGCCTACATCGAGGGTTGCCTGGATTTCATCAAGATTGGTTGCACCGTTGTCAACCGCCTCCTTGATCATTTCGTTTGTGACACCGAAACAGCTGCATACAACGTCTTCTAATTTCATAATTTTACCATCCTTATTGCTGAAGATATTGCCTCAGGAGAGGCTGTTAAGGATAGTATGTGCGAAGTTTGTGTTGATATACAGGAAGAAAATACAAAACCCCGATCATAAGACCGGGGCAAGTTTTTCATTAGTAACCGCAGTTAAAGTAATTGCATAAAAGCTCAAATAACTGGGAACAGTTGTTAAAATTGCAGAAATTGAAACACATAATTTAGAACCTCCTATGTTTGATATGTAGGTGTTAGCTAATCACAGGAATGATTGTAACACTTTTGTAATATTTAATCCATAGGAGATGTCTGGAAATGAAAGGCTTGGGAAATCCAAGCCTTTATAAAGAAATTACGTTATTAGTAAGATTCGGTTGGATCATTGATCAGCGATACAACCCGGAATTCGTGAGCATGTCCATCGGAAGTATCTGTGCATCCATTTACAAAATGCACATGTCGTCCGTCTCCGGTTGGAATTGCAAGAGTGGAGGGACCACAGAACTCATGAAGATGATTGGTATGAGTGTCGGTGCGAAACATCACATTGTGAAAATGACTTCCTTCTGCCTCTACAGCATCGCCGGACATGGTGGCAAAGCGATGGTTGTGGCAGCCTTCGCATTCTGTGACAAAAGTGGTACTTCCGATAATTTCATGAACATGTTGTCCGGTGCAGGAATAATAATCGGTTGTATTTGGATTGAAGTTACACATATGGAATTACCTCAAACAATAGATGTAATAACAGTATATGTACAAGCTGAAGTTTCAGTTACTGCAGAGAGTTATCTGGTTTCACGAATCCTCTCGATCACATCTCCGACGGTTATGATATCCTCATATTCCATTTCGTCAATCTGGATGTGGAAACAATCTTCAACTTCAGAAAGAAAATGTAATATAAAAAATGAGTCGATACCGAGATCATCGTTTAAGCGTGAGTCCGCGGTAAATGGTTCTGTTGTGTATTGTTCCAAAATTGTCTTTAACATATCCATCATGATTTCGTACCATCCTTTTCTAGTCTGATTTCATCATACCATGTGAACAGAAAAATGCAATCACTGAGTTACTACTTGCCCGGATTACAAATTTCATGTAGAATAAGGATAGTTTTTACGAAAGGAAGTCAGTGTATGAGAGATTCCTATTTTGACAATCTGAAAGGAATATTGATCTTACTGGTTGTCATTGGACACTTTATCCTGCCGATGGACAAGACAAGACCGGTGTGGAGTTTATTTTACATTATTTATCTGTTCCATATGCCTATGTTTGCGATGGTCTCCGGATATTTCTCAAAGGGAATTTATAAAAACGGCGAATTTAAAATGGAACGTTTTTTGAGGATTTTATGGCTGTACATTTTATTTAAAATGGCGGTACATATTACGGAAAATCTGGCGGCGGGCACTAGTTTTATGAAACCGATCGACTTCTTCTTTGAGGGTGGCTCTCCGTGGTATCTGCTGGCTATGATGTGGTGGTATTTGTCAATTCCATTTGCCTGCATGTTTAAGCCGAAAGTTGTGATGACGGTAACCTTTGCAGTCAGCATTCTTTCCGGATACCAGGTGTCTCTCGGCGATGACCTGGCAATGTGCAGAACCCTGGCATTTGCTCCATTTTTTTACGCAGGTTATTATTTGACAAAAGAGCAGGTGGAGCGATTCCGAAAGGCGAACTGGAAATGGATATTCCCAGTTTGTGCTGCGATACTGACATGTGTATTTGTGCTTGGAAACCAGCAGATGTTCGGTCAGGTGAGACGTTTTGTGTATGGTATGAACTACCGTGATACCAACGAGGCACTGTTTGCGTGGGGTGGACCGATCCGAATCGTGCATTACGTATGTACAACGATTTTTATTATGGCGGTCATGGCGGTCACAACATCGAGAAAAACAATATTTACAAAGATCGGCCAGAGAACGCTTTCGATTTACATTCTTCATCGTTTGTTGCGCGATATGATGGAATACTGGGGATTTTATCTGATATTTACAGCCCAGTACCGCAGAAATGTTGCGTTTGTGGTGGCACTGGCGATCATTGCAACATTTGTGATCGGAAATCCGTTGGTAGATGCAGTATTTAAGAAGCTTCAGTGTGTGCCGGACTGGTGTTATCAGAAGTGGAAATTTGAAAAGCATTAGAAAACACTAAAGAAGAAAAGATGTGTCCAAGACAAAAGGACAAGCCTCTCACGCGGAGTCTTGTCCTTTTTTTGTATATGATTGATACTATTCAATATAAATGATCTTAGATACGTCCGGCTCATGCGGAGTTCCATTCGGATCCGTCGGATAACCAACCAACAGCGCCACACCGAATTCATAACCTTCCGGAATCAGCATTTCTTTATACTTCGCACCGACTTCATCGTTGATGAGAACTGCTGCCATACCACAGATAACATTGCCAAGACCCAGGGAGCTTGCTGCCAGTGCCATATTTTCAGATACGATACCACAGTCCATATCTTTATCCGGACGTTTTGCTATCACGTACATGCACGGTGCATTGTAAAATACTTTGCCGCCTCTGCTCATCATTCTGTCATAAGCAGAACGATCTTCCTGCTCAGACAGTTTTTTCATCAATGTATCGTTCATCTCATCGATTATAGCTTTGTTTTGTAACACGATGATCTTCCATGGCTGCTGATTCAGACCGCTCGGGGACTGAACACCGGCCATTGCGATTGCTTCCACTTTTTCTTTCTCAAGTGCAGCACCTGTAAAACTACGGCAGGAATAACGGTTTTTGATGGTCTTTAAAGTTTCGTTCATAATAAGAAATTCCTTTCTGTCATATATCTTAGTATCATTTTAAAATGTAACGGAGATGTTGGCAACCGTGTTTTCGTTGGAATTTCTTTTCCCTTTTTCTCTTGCTTAATCCCCTCGAACCGTGTAATATAAATAATAGGGCATTAGCGCGATTTTGCGATTTTGCTGACTGAAAAGAAATAAAACCCCGAAAAATAAAGGAGTTATAGCATGAGTATTTTAAATGTCGAGCATCTGAGCCACGGTTTTGGTGACCGTGCGATTTTCCATGACGTTTCTTTCCGTCTGTTAAAGGGCGAACATATCGGCCTGATCGGAGCCAACGGCGAAGGTAAGTCCACATTCATGAATATTATTACAAACAAATTAATGCCTGATGAGGGTAAAGTCGAGTGGTCTAAGAATGTCCGTGTTGGTTATCTGGATCAGCATACAGCTCTGGAAAAGGGCATGACAATCCGTGATGTGTTAAAGAGTGCGTTCTCCTTCCTGTTTGAGATGGAGGCTCGCATGAATGAGATCTGTGATAAGATGGGCGAGGCAGACGAGAATACGATGAATGAGATGATGGAGGAGCTTGGTACAATTCAGGATCTTCTAATGACACATGATTTCTATATTATCGATTCGAAAGTAGAGGAAATCGGTCATGCGTTCGGTCTGGATGAGATCGGTCTGGATAAAGATGTTGAGGAGTTATCCGGTGGTCAGAGAACGAAGGTTCTCCTTGGAAAACTGCTTCTTGAAAAGCCGGATATCCTGCTTCTGGACGAGCCGACTAACTACCTGGATGTACAGCATATTGAATGGTTAAAGAGATATCTTCAGGAGTATGAGAACGCATTCATTCTTATTTCCCATGATATTCCATTCTTAAACAGCGTTATCAACCTGATCTACCATATGGAGAACCAGAGACTGGATCGTTATGTTGGTGATTACGACAAGTTCATGGAAGTTTACGAGATGAGAAAGAGCCAGCTGGAGGCAGCTTATAAGCGTCAGCAGCAGGAGATCGCAGAACTTCAGGATTTCGTTGCGCGTAACAAGGCACGTGTTGCTACCAGAAATATGGCGATGTCCCGTCAGAAGAAGTTAGACAAGATGGAAGTGATTGAGCTTGCAAAAGAGAAACCGAAGCCAGAGTTTAACTTCCTCAATGCGAGAGCAGCAGGCAAGATGATTTTCGAGACAAAGGATCTGGTGATCGGTTATGATGAGCCGCTTTCCAAACCGCTGAATTTTGCGATGGAGCGTGGTGAGAAGATCGCAATCGTGGGTGCGAATGGTATCGGTAAGTCTACATTTTTAAAGAGTATTCTTGGTCTGATTCCGTCCATTTCCGGTTCTGTAGAACAGGGCGATTATCTTTATATCGGTTACTTTGAGCAGGAGATGGCTCCGGGCAACAACAATACTTGCATCGAAGAGATCTGGAAAGAATATCCATCCTACACACAGTATCAGGTGCGTTCTGCCCTTGCAAAATGTGGTCTGACAACTAAGAATATCGAGAGTTTAGTACGTGTACTTTCTGGTGGTGAGCAGGCAAAGCTTCGTCTGTGCAAGCTGATGAACCGTGAGACAAACATTCTTCTACTGGACGAGCCGACCAACCATCTGGATGTGGATGCGAAGGAAGAATTAAAACGTGCATTAAAAGAGTATAAAGGAGCCGTGCTTCTGATCTGCCATGAGCCGGAGTTCTATGACGGTCTGGTATCCAAAGTTTGGGATCTGAGCAAATGGTCTCTTAAGATTTAGTAACTAAGAGTGGAATCCATTTTAGCAACATCGAAAAGGAGAAAACTCATGAGTGATACGAAAAAGAAAAATTTCTCGATTGTGGATGAGAACAGAAATCCGTGGATGACTATTTTAATCCTGGCATGGCCAATTTTTCTTGAGCAGGTGCTGACTTCTCTGGTACAGGCAGTCGATACGGCGATGGTCGGTTCTATGGGAGCAGTTGCGACCACATCGGTTTCCATCAGCCAGTCACCGAACATGCTGGTGAATGGCGTGGTTATGGCACTTGGTGTCGGATTTACATCGATGATTGCGCGAAGCGTTGGTGCAGGTGATACGGAGAGAGCGAGAACCCTGGTCCGCCAGGCGATCATGATGGTGTTTGCCCTGGGCCTTCCATTATCGGCGATTTATTTTGTATTGGGAAGACAGATTCCGATTTGGATGGGCGGTGAACCGGAAATTCTGGATTCTGCTGAGCTTTACAATAAGATCATTGCGGTTTCCATGTGTTTCCGTTGTCTGACTATGGTGCTGACTGCTATTTACCGTGGTTATGGCGATAGTAAGACTCCAATGAAGATCAACGTGATGGTCAATCTGGCTAATGTTGTCGGTAATTATTTGATGATTTTTCCGACGAGAGAAATGGCATTGTTTGGAACGACATTTGTGATGCCTGGCCTTGGCTGGGGTGTTGCAGGTGCGGCTGCGTCTACATCAATATCTACGATTGTCGGTGCTTTGATCCTGCTGGTGATGTGTTTTGTGCGCAAATCCGAGATGCAGATTTCTTTAAAAGACAGTTTTGCGCCGGATTGGAATGAGCTTAAGAGTGCGTTTCGTCTGAGTATTCCGGCGATGATCCAGCGTGCGGTGATGAGCAGTTCTCATATTTTGGTAACCAGCACGGTTGCTACACTCGGAACGGCAGCTGTGGCGGCGCAGAGTCTTTCTGCAACTGCGGAGTCATTAAGCTTTATGCCTGGATTTGCATTTGGTACTGCATGTACGACATTGTACGGACAGTCCCTTGGTGCAAAGCGCCCGGATATGGGGCATGATTTCCTGTTAAAAACCATCAAGATGGGTACAGTGGTCATGGCATTTATGACATTCGTGTTGTTCTTTGGTTCAGCACAGATCATGGCAATTTTTACGCCGGATCCTCTGGTTATTGAGTATGGAAGTATCTGGTTGAAGATTCTGGCGGTGATCCAGATCCCGCAGATGATCGCATTTTGTATTTCCGGTGCGCTGCAGGGCGCGGGCGATACGAAGACACCGCTTTATATCACCTTTACTTCCATGTGGGGCGTGCGAATTCTGGGCATTATGATCTGTATTCATGTTTTCCATCTGGGATTGTATTCTATCTGTGTCTGCATGTGTACGGATAATGTGGTAAGGTGTTTGCTGTTCCTGTGGTGGTATCATATAAAAAGGGACACGCTTGCGAAGAAGGCCATCGGCGAAAGGTAAGGTTTGCGAGAACAAAGAGTAAAAGAGAAGTAAACATTTATATTATTAAAAAAAACGACAAGGGAAAGAATGGATGATAAAATCCGAATTCTTTCCCTTTTTTTTGGAGTACACCATGAAAGGAGAGAGAAAATATAAAAGAAAAACGGAAAAAGACAGAAAAAAACAGGAGTTTTATTAAAAAAAACTTTTTGCAATTCTTTTACAAAATACAATCCTGGATTTGGTAGTTTGAGGGAGAAAACGAGTGGTATAGTTATGGTGCTGGCAAAATGGAATAAAAAAAACAACACAATTGTAACATGAAGGAGAGACAGAATGAAAAAAACAAACTTATTAAAAAGAATTTCCACGTTAGCAGCCATGACAGCTTTGGCAGTCAGTTGTGTCGGATGCAGCAGTACAGAGACTGCAGTAACGGAAACAACAGTTAAAACAGAAACTGCTGCCAAAGTAGCTGAAGAGAATGAAGTATTAAAGGTTGCGGTTCAGTCCATGCCGTCAACTCTGGATGCGAATGCAAGTGTATCCAACTCCGGCATTCAGTTTTATTACAATATTTATGACACACTAATCATGCGTGACAGCAGTGCAGAAACACCGACCTTCCTGCCGGGTCTTGCAGAAAGCTGGGAGCAGATCGATGATCTGACATGGGAGTTTAAACTTCGTGAAGGCGTAAAATTCCATGATGGAACGACAATGAATGCAGATGATGTCGTATATTCCATGAACCGTGTTATCAATCAGGAAGATGCGTCTTATGCAACTTCTCATTCCTATTTACTCGGAAACTTCGAACGTTTTGAAGCTGTCGATGACCTGACAGTAAGGGCCTACACATTCAATCCAGAACCACTGATTGAAAATCTGTTATCGGATCCGAACGTCGGTATCAGTTCTAAGGAGTATTGCGAGAGCGTTGGCCTCGAAGCGGCATCTCTCATGCCAATGACAACCGGTCCATACAAGGTTGTTTCCTTTGATCCAGGCAATACTGTGGTTCTTGAGCGGTTCGACGATTACTGGGGAGAGAAAGCACCGTTTGAAAAAATTGAATTCAAGCGTGTAGCTGAAGTCATTTCAAGAATTACGGCACTTCAGAACGGAGAAGTAGATTTTATCACAAATATTCCGCCGGATCAGGAAATTCTCCTGACCTCCAATCCGGATATTCAGGTTCACGGCCAGTTGATGTCTATGTACCATATTTACAGACTGAACATGAATCACGAGCTGATGGATGATAAAAACTTCAGAGCAGCGCTTGACTATTCCATCGACAGACAGGCTCTTGTAGACTCCATTTGGATGGGTAAGGCAGAAGCAGCGGAAACATACCAGTTCTACGAAGTTGGTGACGAACTCTATCTGGAGGAAAGAGAAGGCGAGATCACATACGATCTGGAAAAGGCAAAAGAACTCCTTGCAGCATCGGATTACAATGGAGAAACCATCCAGCTTTACGATACAACAGACTACTACACATATATGGATCTGGCTTCCCAGGCCCTGATTGATATGTGGAAGCAGATCGGCATCAACGCAGAATATGTGGAGGCGGATGACCTGAGCACATTCAAAAAAGAAGAAATGACCATGAGAACATGGTCCAACCCGTTATACTATCAGGATCCGATGGGTGTCCTTGACAGACACTGGATGCCGGGCGGTGAGGCTAATAAGTGCGGTCATTTCATGACAACGGATGAATATGAGGCACAGTACCAGATTGCAAGATACAGTTCTGATCTTGAGGAACGTAAAGAAGCACTGAACTACATTTACGATTACTTCAGAAGTGAGACTCCATTCCTGTACTTATATAAAACTTACGAGTCCGTTGCAACCTCCGATGAGATCAACTACGAGATCCCGCACAATGTACGAGTAAACACACTTGGCTTCAGAGCAGGTGAAATCAGCGTGAATCAGTAATTTGAAGGAGAATTTGAATGGATAAAAATATGGTTCGTTATATTGCGAAGCGGACGCTCAGTAGTTTAGGCACCTTGTTATTTGTACTATTGTTCGTGTTCATTGCGGCACGAATGACCGGTAACCCGTTTGAAGTTATGTATCCGGATGGAATGGAGCCGGGGCAGTTGGAGCAGTATAACGAACAGTATGGTCTCGATCAATCCGTGCCGATGCAGTTCCTTGTATATATAAAAGGAATATTGGGGGGTGATTTTGGTATCAGTTTGATTGATAAGAGACCGGTTACAGTGATTTTCTTTGAAAAAGCGGCAGAGACATTGAAACTTGGTGTCGGCGCATTTATTTTCAGTGTCACACTGGGAGTACTCGGTGGAATTTTCTTGGCAACACAGCAGGACAATCTGCTTGCAAAGGCGATTAACCATCTGGTTTCTACGGTATATGCAATTCCGGGATTTATCATGGCACTGCTTCTTATCATGGTTTTTGGTTATTACCTGAAACTTTTGCCTACAATCTTGCCGACGATGGGAAGTGCAACGCCAAAGCATTATATTCTCCCGACGATTTGTCTGTCCATCGGACCGATTATCAGCATTACAAGACATGTCTGCAATGGCATTAAGTCAACACTTTCACAGGATTATATTCAGACAGCGGTGGCAAAAGGCGTTGGCAGAAGACAGGTGATTATTGGACATGCATTTCGAAATGCACTGATTCCGACGCTGACGATCATCGGTATGGTCGTAGTGGACATCATCACAGGTTCCATGGTCATTGAAACCGTGTTCTCATGGCCGGGAATCGGATCCACTATGATAGGAGCCGTTATGAACCGTGACTTCCCTCTGATTCAGTTCAGTGTGGTTGCATTGTCGGCTGTGGTCATTATCACAAATTATATTTTAGACATTTTATATATGGTAGTCGACCCGAGAATCGAAAAAGGAGGTAAGAACAGATGAAACGAGTGATTTCACATATGCCGGTCTGGATTAAGATTTGCTGCACGGCCTTTATCGGAATTGCATTAGCAGCGATATTTGCCCATGTTCTGGCTCCTTATGATCCGGATGCGACTGAACTGCTGGCCCGAAATAAACCGCCGGTTTTTCTGGGTGGAACAAGTGAACACATTATGGGAACGGATGAACTGGGCCGTGATATTCTTAGCAGACTTTTATATGGCACAAGAGTTAGTCTTGGAATGGCAATGGTCGGAATTTTGTTTGGCGGCACTGTCGGTGTCCTTGTGGGATTGACTGCTGGTTATTTTGGCGGTATCTGGGACCGACTTGTTATGGCGATGATTGATTTCCAGCAGTCCGTACCATTTACCTTGATTATTTTGCTGGGAGTAGTTGTCTTTGGACGAAGTATTCCGGTGCTGATGTGTTTCATCGGTATGGCAAAATGGGAGTACTATGCAAAGTTTGTCCGAAGCCTTGTGCTGGGGCTTAAGGAAAAACAGTTTATTGAGGCGGCAAAGACTTACCATGCAAGTTCAGCCCGCATTGTATTTAAATACATTTTCCCGAATGTACTGCCGTCCCTGATTGTTTCTGTTGCACTTTCCTTCCCGTCTGTACTGATGCTGGAATCCTCTCTTTCGTTCGTGGGAATCGGTGTTATGCCTCCGACAGCGACACTGGGACAGATGGTAGGAAGCGGCAGAAATTATCTGGTAACCAGCCCGTGGATCGCGCTGATTCCGGCGGTACTCATCGTAATATTATCCTACTGTGTACAGCAGGCAGGAGAGTGGCTCAGAGATGAACTGGATGTTCGTTTATTAAAGGATTAAAATATATGGAAACAATTTTAAAAGTAGAAAATCTAAAAATCGGTCTGACTGAGAAGAAAGGAATTTTCTATCCGGTAAAAGATATTAGCTTTGAAATTAAAAAGGGCGAGACATTTGCCCTGGTAGGAGAATCTGGAAGTGGAAAATCCATGACATCTCTCTGTATCATGGGGCTTTTGCAGTCATGGAACAGCTTCCGCAGACCGAAGATCACAGGAACCATGGAGTATAGAGCAAAAGATGGAAAATGCTATGATCTTACGACGCTTGGAGAGAAAGCGTATGACAAGCTGAGAGGGTTTGATATGGGAATTATTTTCCAGGAACCGCTTACAGCGTTGAACCCGGTGGTTTCTGTCGGAAAACAGATTATGGAAGTGATTCTTGCCCATGAAAATGTTACAAAGGAAGAGGCCCGCAGCCGCGCACTTGAACTGTTAAAACAGGTGGAAATTCCGGATGCTGAGAAACGTTTTGATGCATTTCCGCATCAGTTTTCCGGTGGACAGCTCCAGAGGATTGTGATAGCAATGGCAATTGCATGCAACCCAAATTTACTGATTGCTGATGAGCCGACGACTGCTCTTGATGTGACAATTCAAAAGCAGATTCTGCTCCTTCTAAAAAAATTACAGAAACAGTATGGCATGACAATTTTGATCATCACACATGATCTGGCCGTTGTTTCTGAGTTTGCTGATAAGGTTGCCGTAATGTATTCCGGTCATATGGTCGAGACCGGCACTGTGGAGCAGATTTTTAAAAAACCGGAGCACCCGTACACAGAGATGCTGATTTGTTCCGTTCCGACTCTGAATTCGGTGCCGGGTACCAGACTGATAACAAAAGAGGATTTTATTGCAGGTCTTGGTAATATAGATCGGGCGAAGATGTTTGCCCCGGAGCAGGAGACAGAAACGGAGATCAGAGTGGTGGAAGAAGGACATTACATTTCCACTGTTTTCATGCAGGAGGCAGCAGCGTGATGAATAACATTCTTGAAATCAGCAATCTGTGTGTCAGCTTTAATCGTAAAGCGAATCTGTTCAGCAAAGGTGATGAGGAAAAAATCCATGCGGTGAACAATGTAAATCTCAATATAGGAAGAAATGAGATCCATGGTCTCGTCGGAGAGTCTGGTTCCGGAAAAAGTACTCTGGGACGCAGTATTATGGGGCTTGCGCCGGTATCATCCGGTCGGATTCTGTTTCACTCTAAAAATGGAGAAGTGGTCGATCTCGTAGCAGGAAAGGGAAAATCTCTGAATGTTCAGATGGTATTTCAGGATTCCAACAGTTCTTTAAATCCGAACATGAAAATTAAGACCATTATCTCTGAACCGATTCTCATCAATCATATTCTTCCCAAAAGTGATGTTCCTGACAGACTTCAGGAACTGATGAAGATGGTCGGCCTCACGGAGGAGTTTCTGGAGCGGTATCCCCATCAATTGTCCGGCGGCCAGAGGCAGCGAGTGGCGATAGCAAGAGCCATGGCGACTAATCCGGAGTTGATTATCGCAGATGAGCCGACTTCTGCACTGGATGTTTCTATTCAGGCGCAGATTTTAAACCTGCTTTTGGATATTAAGAACAACAATGATGTTTCTATGTTGTTCATTTCTCACAATCTGGCTGTGGTGAGACATATTTCTGATTTTGTGTCCGTCATGAGAAAGGGACAGGTGGTGGAACGCGGAAGATGTATGGATCTTTTTGACCATCCGAAAAACGAGTATACGAAAAAACTCTGGGGAGCGATTCCGCAGATTCGATAAAAGGCCCCAAGTGGAAAGAGTTTGATAGAAAGAGAGAGCAGAATATTCAATATGAAGACTGAATTAAGAAAAGTATTGGAAGATAAAGAAAACAGAGCGGTGGACCTGAAGCTGGTAATTACAGGGACGGGTAATTGTGCGAATGCGGAGAGTATGGAAGGCGGATATAGCGAGAGCGGAATCGTCTGTGTGCAGCCGCCAAGATTTGCAGAACCGTTCGAGTATACCGAAGTATGTGTAAAGAATCTTAAAAAGGGTGAAATACAGGAATTGAATCTTCACTACCAGATGTCTATGGGAGGACGATTTGTATTTTACACATGGGTAAAGGGTAATGAGCTTATGACGCTGAACCGTATCGTGATTTCCTTCCCAGGGGCAGGTATATATTCTGGAAACACCCACAGCCATTCTACATACAGTGATGGAAAAGGCACACTGGAGGAAAATAGACAGGCGATGATGGAGAATGGTCACAGCTTCATTTATGCGACGGATCATAATACCACTGCTCATTATGCAGAGCTGGAAGAATATGCGCCAAAGGGAGTGGAGGAGAATTTCCTGCATATCCCGGGGTGGGAATATTCAACACTGTATGGACATTCTATTCCATACGGAACGTCGGAAGTCTATGATAAAGAGAAAATTCCGGAGCGCGGAAATCTCGCAGCATGGCAGGAATACGTGGATGCACAGAATGAAAAGGGCGGTATCGTCTACATCTGCCACCCGTATGAGGCTCCAAAGTATGAGTATGGTGAGAATGTATTAAAGGAACTGACTGGCTGTCAGGGCGTTGAGGCGTGGAATGGCTATAATTTCCATGCACTGGCTTACCAGAACAGAAAGAATTTTGAAGTCTGGGACAAGCTGAACCGAAGAGGCGGTCAGCACTATGTCGGAAGCTGCGTTTCCGATGCCCATAGAGTCAACGGTCAGAGCAGTCCGTTCATGAAAGGATTCCTTCCGGAATTGAGCCGTGAGTCCGTAGAGAGCTGGCTTAGGAATGGTAATTTCTTCGGTTCCAATGGCCCGGAGCTGGATTTTCATATTGGTGAAGCAGGGATGGGAGAAACCTGTTATGTGAAGGTTCCATCCAGAGTTCTCATGACGATAGACGCCTTCGACCCGCTTGGAGGGATGGAAGAGATTCGTGTTCTAAGAGGTTTTGTGGATGGCGAATATCTGGAAAAACCGAATACGAAAAAAGTATTTGAATTCTATCCAATGGGCGAGAATGAGAAGCGCCGGTTCGTAAAGCATCTTTACATAGATGTACAGCCGGGCGAGTTCTATCGTGTGGAAATGGTTACGGGAATGGGTGTTGTGGCTTATATGTCGAACCACGAGAAGATAGAAAAAGGCTTTGCATTTACCAATCCAATCTGGATTGAATGCAATGAATAAGAGACCGGTGCCCCGCAAGATGTTTATAAGCGGGGAACCGGTCTCTTGTTATTCTTCGTCCTCATCAAAATTATATTTCGGTTCAGATCCTGCCGGAATCTCGACTTTTTCAAATGCTTCGATAAAATCCGCGCAGAAATCAGCAGTTGCATCTAACATCTTGGAGCCCCACTGTTTGGTAGCAAGGTGCGGAGAATCCGGACCATACCAGCCGTACTCGGCCCAGCGGTCTACATGGCGCGGAACCGGGATGGAAATACCTTTGAAGCTTACATTAGTGGCACCATCAAATTTCAATTCATCACTCAGATCTTTTGGCTCGAAGTGTTTGAAGTAGTGCATGTGTACGCAGGACGGATCAATGGCTAACATGGCAGCTGTTTCTTCACCGCCTCCGTGACCGCCCTTCCAATGTGGATTGAGATCGCCTGCGATGGTCCACCAGTTGAGGAGAGCACCGAGGGCGTGCTTGTTATCCAGATCGACGCAGATTCTCTGAAGGACCGGTGTGTTTCCACCGTGACCGTTCAGAAACACGAATTTGCGGATACCGAAACGGTAAAGTTCATTTACAATACGTGTAACTAAATCATAGAGCCCGTCAGCACCGATGGTGATAGTTCCCGGGAAGTTGGAATGCTGGTCACCAACACCGTATGGAATAGTCGGAACTACCAGAACATCCAATCTTTCATCCATCATTTCGCAGAGTTTTCTCGGAATCAGGAAGTCTGTGCCAAGACATAACTGAGAACCATGGTTCTCTGTGCTTCCTACCGGAATGATTGCAATATCCTTTTTTTCAAAATATTCCTGAGCCTGTACCCATGAAATTTTTTCTAAAAACATAATATCTCTCCCTTTTCGTTCAATCCAGGACGCCAAAATGCGTCACATCATGACTATAATATATTTGACCGGGAAAGTCCAGCACTATCAGGATTTCTTACTGCTGTGAGGCAGTCTGCTGCGGAAAAAGCGTTTGCGGCATTCTGCCCAGGAGAATGGGATTAGCGGATAAATATAACTTTTTCCCGCAATGGTCTTATTGAACACGATTGCACAGATAACGATGACGGTTCCGAGAATAAATCCCCAGATGTTCATGAGGGAGATCAACACCAGTAAAATGACGCGCATGAATTTGATCGCATACCCAAGTTCATAGCTGGACTGGGAGTAGTTCGCAACCGTAACAAATGCCATGTAGAGCATGGTTTCACTGTTAAACCATCCGGATTTCACAGAATATTCTCCCAGGACAATACCAGCGATGACGGACAGAGGTGTGGTCAGCATACTGGGGGTGTTGACAGCGGCAAGGCGCAGACCATCGATGGCAAATTCCAGGATCAGCAACTGGAAAATAATCGGAACGTGTGGTTCATCGGAAAGGGTGATAAAAGAGAGCCACTCCGGGATCCAGTCGGGGTTCTGCATGAACAGAAGCCAGATAGGTGTCAGGTATAGAGATAAAAAGGAAAATGACATTCTGGAGAGTCTCAGGTACGTACCTGTGACAGGCGGAAAATAATAATCATCCGCTTCTTCAATAATGTCAAAGACCGAAGAGGGGAGAATCATGGCAGCCGGAGAATTGTCTACCAGCACGACGATGTTTCCTTCCAGAATCGATGCGGCAGCAGTGTCCGGACGCTCGGAAAAACGGAATTTTGGAAATGGGTTGTACCATTTGTGTGGAAACAGGCATTCTGCAAGACTTTCCTGGTTCATGGTGAGAGCATCCACATGAAGGTTCTGGATTCGACCCTTGATCGAGGATAATAATTGCTGGTCTACGCGCTCTTTCATGTAACAGAGAGCAATGTCTGTGTGAGAACTTTCGCCTGCCTGGGTAATCTCCACGGTCAGATTTTTGTCGCGGATCCTTCGGCGGATGAGAGCTGTATTAAAGATCAGCGTTTCCACAAAACCATCTCTGGAGCCACGGAGCACCTTGTCTTTGTCCGGTTCAGACACACTGCGGGCGGGATATGTCCGACAATCGATCAGAATACATTTGTCATATCCGTCAATAAAAAGACAGGAAAGACCAGAAAAAAGCTGGATGAGGATTTGCTGTTCCTCATCGGAGAGCCCGACTTCACCATAAGCAACATATTTTTTTGAAAAATCGTGAGCATTATCCGGGATATCTTCCGGTTTGAGGGAGACCCAGCCTTGCATCAGTTTCAGCAATACCTCATCTTTGGTAAAACCATCGATAAAATACAGGGAGGCCTGTCGGCCGCCGATTACAAGAGTATGATAAACGATATCGAAGTTTGTTTCCACATCAAGAAGTGCGTGGAAATGAGCCAGATTCGCCTGAACATCCGAAGAAATTTTCATGGTATACATTCCTTTCAAAACGGAGTGATGATTTGGATTTAGGATGTACAGAAAATATAGATTACATACATAGAAACGATGGTAAAGTGAATACTATAAATTTGTGCAACATTTGTGCAATATATACAGAAAAAGCATTGACGGCAATTCGGAATTGTGGTATATTACAATGGTGTTAGGAATTGAAGGGGGATCAATTTCTGTAACTGTATAATGTGAGGTATTTTGAACGTGAAAGAACGGCTGCATTCTGTGGGGGGATGCAGCCGTTCGCCTTTTATTTTGAGACAAAAGATAGCATTTACGATACTCCGGAAATTTCACGGATCACTTCACCTGCGATGATCAGTCCGGCCACAGGTGGTATGAATGCAATGCTGGCCGGTGCCGGTCTTCCGGAAGATTTTTCTTCACCCGCGGACTGTGGAGTTCTCGGGATTTCTTCGGAATATAAAACTTTTAAGTGGGAGATGTCCCGCTTTTTTAATTCTCTTCTCATCACTCGGCAAAGTGGACAGACATTGGTTTTGTAAATATCTGCAATTTTAAACAGTTCCGGATGAAGTTTGTTTCCGGTTCCCATGGAGCAGATGATCGGGATTTCATGTTCCTTGGCATAGACGACAAGAGCCAGTTTTGCACTGACTGTATCAATGGCATCAATGATATAATCCGGTTTCCCCGGGAAATGTGCGAATACCTTGTCCATATTGTCCGGAAGCACGAAAGAATCGCAGAGGATAACCTGACATTCCGGGTTGATATCAGCGATTTTTTCTTTTAGAACTTCAGTTTTCTTACGTCCGATGGTACTGATCAGAGCGATGCTCTGGCGGTTGATGTTGGAAGGAGCCACTACGTCGGAGTCGATCAAGAACAAGGTCCCTACACCAGAGCGGGCAAGTGCTTCTGCGCAGTGTGAGCCAACACCGCCGAGACCGAAAACTGCGACAGCCGAATTCTGCAATTTCTGAAAACCGTCTTCTCCGAGGATCTGAGCGGTACGGATAAAAATTTCATTCATTTTAATAAAATCTCCATATATTTGCAAAGAATATTTTCGTTTTTTAGTTTATCATAGGGAGTGAGAAAAATATAGGACCAATAGATACAAAACTTCCCTTTTTTTGTAAAACAGTGTATAATCATAGTAAGTGGCTTTGCTGCTTGGACTTCATTTATGTAACATCAAATGGGGAGGAAAAACGATGGCAGAAACGCAAAAGAAGAAAACGACGATGATGACAGAAGGTGTTATTTGGAAACAGTTGATCGCATTCGCAGTTCCGCTGCTTTTGGGAAATCTTCTGCAGCAGCTTTACAATACGGTTGACTCGATCGTGGTAGGACAGTTTATCGGCAGTGATGCGCTGGCCGCTGTTAGTTCATCGAACTCACTGATCAATATGGTCATTGGTATGTTCTTGGGAATTGCGACCGGAGCCGGAGTGATTATTTCCCAGTATTATGGAGCAAGAAATAAAAAGAAGATGCAGGAGGCAGTGCACACGGCCATCGCACTTTGTTTTATCGGAGGCGTGATCCTGATCGTGGTCGGAATTGTGTTTTCACCTGCGATCCTTCGTATGATGGGAACTCCGGAAAATGTTATGGCAAATTCCGTAGTATATTTCCGGATTTTCTTCGCAGGCTCCTTATTTAACCTGACATATAACATGGCAGCTGGAATTCTGCGGGCAGTCGGCGATTCAAAGAATCCGTTATATTTCCTTGCGGCATCCTCGATTGCCAATATCATTTTAGATATTCTTTTCGTTGTGGTCGGAGGAATGGGCGTGGAAGGTGTTGCGTATGCAACTGTGATCGCGCAGGCATTGTCCATGGTATTGTGTTTGAGAACATTGTCCAAGACCGATGATATTTATAAATTGGATCTGAAAAAACTGAGTCTGAAGCCGACGATGGTCAGGATGATCCTTGTTACAGGCCTTCCAACAGGTCTGCAGCATTCCATCATCTCATTGTCCAACGTAATTGTGCAGGCCAATATCAACGCCTATGGCGCGATGGCTATGGCAGGATTTGGCTCCTATCTTAAAATCGATGGTTTTGCGCAGCTTCCAATGCAGAGTTTTTGTCTGGCAGCGACGACCTTTACAGGGCAGAATATCGGTGCAGGAAAAACAGAACGTGTGAAGAAAGCAATCTGGCAAAATATTGTGATCTGTCTGATCTATGTAGGCATTGTCAGTGTTACGATGTATACATATGCACCGCAGTTGATCAGTATTTTCAGTACAGAGCCGGAAGTAATCCGCTATGGTGCGCTTTCTATGCGTCTGATCATTCCGTTCTACGCGATCCTTCCGATCCACCAGGTTCTTATGGGAACCATGCGCGGAGCCGGAAAGACCATGGAATCCATGGTCATCACAGTCGGAAATATGTGCGTTCTGCGTATGATCTATATTAATTTCCTCGTTCCGCTTTTCCCAAGCTACGAGGCAGTTATGATGGGTTACCCGATCACATGGATCGGAACCTTCATTCTGGATGTGTTATATATTTGGAAAGGCAACTGGCTGCCGAAGCCAGAAGAGATAGAGATGTATTAAATTTTCAATGATAAAAGGAGTACATTTATGAAAGATGGATTTATCCGTGTAGCGGCCGCTACCCCTGATATTAAAGTTGCAGATCCGGTATTCAATGCCGAAAAGATCTGGGATATGATCGAGGAAGGAAAAGAAAAGGGCGCAAAAGTGATGGTATTCCCGGAACTGGCTTTGACAGGTTATACCTGCGGCGATCTGTTCCTTCAGGATGTTCTGGTGGAAAAAGCTAAGGATGAGTTAAAAAAATTGATCAAAAAGACCGAAGGAATGGATATGCTCGTGTTCATTGGTCTTCCGTGGGAGAAGAGCGGAAAACTGTACAATGTTGCTGCAGCCATCTGGAACGGCGAGCTGTTAGGTCTTATCACAAAAACCAATATGCCGAACTATTCTGAGTTTTACGAACTTAGACATTTCAATCCGGGTCCGATCGCTCCGGAAGAGGAAGAGTGGAATGAGTCTTATGTTCCGTTTGGAAGCAATATTTTATTTAAGTGCGCAAATGTTCCGGGCCTCGTGATCGGCGGTGAGATCTGTGAGGATGTTTGGGTTATGAACCCGCCGAGTATTTCTCATGCGATGGCAGGGGCGACAGTGATCGTGAACTGTTCTGCAAGTGACGAGACAACAGGTAAACACCTCTATAGAAACAGCCTGATTTCCGGTCAGTCTGCAAGACTGGTTTGCAGTTATATTTATGCAAATGCAGGAGAAGGAGAGTCTACACAGGACCTCGTATTCGGCGGTCACAATATCATCGCTGAAAATGGCACAATCCTTGCAAGCTCCAAGCGTTTCCAGAATGGTGTGATCTACGCGGATCTGGATCTGGAAAGAATCCGCAGTGAGCGTCGTCGTATGACAACTTTCCAGATGACAGCAGATCTGGAAAATTATGATTTTGTTGAGTTTGAAATTGACGAAGAAGAACTGGATCTGGAGCGGTTTATCGATCCGGCTCCGTTTGTTCCGTCTGACGCTGCTACAAGGGACGAGCGTTGTGAGGAGATTCTTACAATTCAGGCGATGGGTCTGAAAAAACGTCTGGCTCATACAGGCTGTAAAAATGCTGTGATCGGTATTTCCGGTGGCCTGGATTCCACATTGGCTCTGCTTGTTATGGCAAAAGCATTTGATATGTTAAATATCCCAAGAGAGAATATCCTCTCTGTTACAATGCCGTGCTTTGGTACTACAGACCGTACTTACAACAATGCCTGCATGCTGACTCATAAACTGGGTGCAGAGTTAAAAGAAGTGGTGATCAAAGAGGCTGTCAATGTGCATTTCCGTGATCTCGGTCACGATTCCAGTGTACATGATGTTACTTACGAGAACTCCCAGGCCCGTGAGAGAACTCAGGTTCTGATGGATCTTGCCAATAAAAATGGCGGTCTCGTAATTGGTACCGGCGATATGTCTGAGCTGGCACTTGGATGGGCAACATATAATGGTGACCATATGTCCATGTATGGTGTGAATGCATCTGTTCCGAAGACACTGGTTCGCCATTTGGTTCGCTACTATGCAGATACATGCGGCGATGAAGAACTGAAAGCAGTTCTTTACGATGTCCTGGATACTCCGGTAAGCCCGGAATTATTACCGCCGACAGAGGGTCAGATTTCTCAGAAGACAGAGGATTTAGTTGGCCCGTATGAGTTACATGATTTCTTCATGTACTACATTTTGCGTTACGGTTACCGTCCATCCAAGATCTTCCGTCTCGCGAAGATTGCATTCAAGGGCGAGTACAGCGACGAAATTATTTACAAGTGGTTAAATACATTCTACAGAAGATTCTTCGCTCAGCAGTTCAAACGCTCCTGTCTTCCGGACGGTCCGAAGGTGGGTTCCGTTGCAGTTTCTCCGAGAGGTGATCTGAGAATGCCATCCGACGCGGCAAGAAGAATCTGGATGGACGAATTGGAATCTATCCGCCCGGAGGCATAAGATGATCAGCAGTACCAAGAACGAACAGGTAAAGACTGTCATAGAGTTAAAGAAAAAGGCGAAAGCCAGAAATGAAGCAAAATTGTTTGTTGTGGAGGGAGTTCGGATGGTTTCCGAGCTCCCGAAAGAGAGAACGGAGAAGCTTTACGTTTCCGAGAGCTTTTTAAAGAATCCGGAAAATGAGAAGTTTTTAAACGAATATCCGAAATATGAGGCTGTGACAGATTCAGTATTTGCAGCTATGTCGGATACCCAGACGCCACAGGGCGTTCTTGCACTGATTCGTCAGTATGAGTACGGGATTGATGATATTTTAAAGGCAGACGGAAAAGCACACCTGATGGTTTTGGAAAATCTGCAGGATCCGGGAAATCTTGGAACCATTCTCCGGGCAGGTGAAGGGGCAGGCATTACAGGTCTGATCATGAGCCGTGATACCGTGGATATTTACAATCCAAAGGTAATCCGCTCTACCATGGGTTCTGTGTTCCGCGTTCCGTTCTTCTATACAGACGATATTTTTAAGACAGCACAGGAATTAAAAGACAGAGGGATCCGGCTGTTTGCCGCCCATCTTGGCGGAAAGAATAACTATGAGCAGGAAGATTATACGGGAGATATCGGTTTCCTCATCGGAAATGAAGGAAACGGTCTCACAGATGAACTTTCTGAAATGGCTGATACATGGGTAAAGATCCCGATGGCAGGAAAGGTGGAGTCTCTGAATGCTGCGATTGCTGCAGCAATTCTTATGTTTGAGACAGCCAGACAGCGAAGGAGTTGATAGTATGACAATGATCAGTTGGCTGGTGGTTATCGTGGTATTTGTTATGATCGAACTGAATACCATGGCACTGACCACAGTTTGGTTTGCAGGAGGAGCTCTTGCTGCATTTTTCACAGCATTTGCAGGCTTTTCCATAAAAGCCCAGTTAGTGGTCTTTCTGATCGTATCGTTGTTGTTGTTGATCTTTACCAGACCGTTTGCATCAAAATTCATCAATAGGGGAACGGTAAAGACAAACGTGGATGGATTGATTGGAAAGAAAGCCAGAGTAACTTCAGAAATCAACAATCAGTTGGCACAGGGAGCAGCCGTGGTTGGAGGCCAGGAATGGACGGCCAGAACCGAAGATGATGCGTGCACCATTCCATCCGGAACCATGGTCCTGATCAAAGAAATCCGCGGCGTCAAATTGATTGTAGAACCGATAAAGGAGGAGAAATAGTATGGTACCGTTTATCACAATTATTTTACTGGTTTTAATCGCACTTATGGTATTTGCATCCTGCATCCGTATCGTTCCGCAGGCGCAGGCAATGGTTGTCGAGCGTTTAGGTGCGTATCTCGATACATGGGGAGTAGGAATCCACTTTAAAGTGCCGTTCATTGACCGTGTTGCGAAACGCGTGCTCTTAAAAGAGCAGGTTGTGGATTTTCCTCCGCAGCCGGTTATCACAAAAGATAATGTAACCATGAGCATTGACAGCGTTGTTTTCTATCAGATTACAGATCCGAAACTTTTTGTATATGGTGTAGAAAATCCAATGCTTGCCATTGAAAATCTGACAGCAACGACACTTCGTAATATCATTGGTGATATGGAATTAGACCAGACTTTAACCAGCCGTGAAACAATCAATACTCAGATGAGAGCAGCACTGGACCTTGCAACTGATCCATGGGGAATCAAAGTTAACCGTGTGGAACTGAAAAACATTGTTCCTCCAGCAGAAATTCAAAATGCAATGGAAAAACAAATGAAAGCGGAACGTGAAAGACGTGAAGCGGTTACCCGTGCAGAAGGTGAAAAGAGAGCGAAGATTCTTGAAGCAGAGGGTGAAAAAGAATCTGCAATCCTTAGAGCGGAAGCTGATAAGGCAGCCGCAATCCTTCGCGCAGATGCTGCGAAAGAAAAAATGATTCGTGAAGCGGAAGGTGAAGCGCAGGCAATTAAGACAATTCAGCAGGCAAATGCAGATGGTATTAAGATGCTTAAAGAAGCCGGTGCCGACGAAGCGGTTCTGAAATTAAAGAGCTTGGAAGCATTTGAAAAAGTTGCAGATGGTCAGGCAACAACGATTCTTCTTCCGGCGGAATTACAGGGAATTGCAAGCATTGCGGCAGCACTGAAGGAAACTGGGAAATAAGGAAAGTATATAAAAATTTCATTTGGGACTCCTCAAGGTGGGGAGTCCTTTTTTAAACAAAATCTTCAGAAAATCTTAAAAATTAGCTAGTTTTGTTTATGGTAAAGTTTGCATAAAGTATATAATATGTAAATAGCGGAGGTTAACTCAATGGCAAGCAGAACAATTACAATGTATGCTGAAAAGCAGCTTGAATTTGAAGAAATAAAAGAAG
>JAZOVL010000014.1:0-3789 GCA_045658685.1 Pilosibacter sp. | reverse complement strand
TTTACTTCATTTTGTACCCGTTCATTCTCCGTAACAAAATGAAGTGCTCGTAATACGCATCTGTCACCCAGCTTGTTTCGAAGGGTTTTTATCTCTCTCAGTACATCCGTTAATGACACTTCTCGCAAAACTTCTTCTCCGAAATACTGTGCCACACGTTTCATCTCATCCGGCACTGCTGCATACTCGTCTGTTAGGTCTGCATGAGATCCTTTCGTATCCGTAATACATAAGCTGTAGCCATATGCTTCCATGTCCACGTCAACTTTTTCTACAAAGGGATTTGCCGGTTCCATAAAGTCAATATATACCAGATTTCCAACAGAGCAGGCCATCTGATCCATTAAGCCACACGGCTTCCCAAAATACACATTTTCCGCAAACTGCCCTATCATGGCTATCTCAACAGCCGATACACTATTATCGTTGTACAGGCCGGAAAGAATCGTCCCGATAAGTGTTTCAAATGCAGCAGAGGAAGATAGTCCGGCACCGATTAATACCTCACTGGTGATGTAAGCAGAGAAACCGCCGATTTCATAACCGTTCTCTACAAAACCTTCCGCAACGCCTTTAATTATAGCAGTTGTGGTTCCTTTTTCTTGTCTCTTTACGGAAAGATCATCTAAGCTAATCTTCATTTCATTACTGTCATCAGAAATGATACTAATCATGTTGTTGTCTGTCGCACGTACCATCCCAAGTGTATCTAAATTAATGGATGCCGCCAGAACCTTTCCCCTCTGATGATCGGTATGGTTTCCGCCGATTTCGCTTCTGCCCGGCGCACTGAATACCTTTACTTCACCTTTTTCGTAATATTTTTCAAACTTTCGTATTGTATCGACATAGCGCTTTTTCTGATATTCAAGCTTTGTTTCATCCACGTAAATATCCAGTAATGCGCTGTCCATCTCGCCTATCTGTATTTTCTCAATTAGTTGCTCTGTGTGCATTTCAAATGCCCCCTTCCAAGAACCGCTCATTCTTCTTTAGCAAATGACAAAAGAGAAGTGAATATCTTTTTCCGCATCAATATGGTACTCATCTTCTACATCGCTTCCCCAGCTGTCAATTCCGCCTACGCCTCTTACTGCTCCGTACACACACAATACCGTTCTTCTTGCCGGTGGCAATTCTTCATGATGTGTTGCATTTTCTATTTCCGTTGCAGTATACGGAAGACAGGAAAACGATATCTCTTTGTCCTTCTTTTCAATTCTTAATCTCTGCGGGCTAACATCCTTCCTTGAATTATTCAGACTTGTATGTCTGAAAACCTCAACCCATTCTGCATCCATTCTCAGTCCGCATTCCTGCGGCACCAGATACGGCGTCAGGCTTAAATCATCCACTTCATGAATCCCTTTTTCGCCGCCAGCCTTTCTATCCGGATAAGTTTCCCCGGACAGTCCTTCGTATAGATACTTATCAGCCAAGGTAGGCATTATCAAACGCAATCCGAACACCGGAAGCTCAGGTAACCCGTTTGCACCCGTATAGTGCGTATAAACCGTAATATTACCCTTTGTGTTCACCGTGTAAGAAACCTCAACAACGGTAGACGGTTTTGTAATTGTTTCATAAGTAAACTTAACTGTTACTTCTCCGGCATATACATCCGAACCGTATTTGTTGTTCCCCGGCGCAACCGGCTTTCCTTGTGATACTCCGTCCACGATTACCTCTATATCCTTACAGTCGATAAACATATCTGCTGCAAGCCAGCTTCCGCTCTTAATATGAAACTTACTTCCTCTGTCATTATCCGTTAATGCTCTCCAGAAAGTAGGCTTCGGGCAACGATAAAGCCACTCGTATCCGTTCTTTACAATGGATTCCAAACCGCCTTGTGCATAAGAGAAAATGTAATCATATCCATCTCCGTGAACGCCAAGGGTATAGTCTCCGTATACCACTCTTATGTTTTTCTTATCTGTACAATCCATAATAGTACCTCACTTCCTGCATTGCCGGCTTCTCTTTGCGACTGGCAAAAACAATTCCGTTTCCGGAAAACTCGTAATCAGACGGTCTGTCATCAAAATCGCCACCGTATCTAAGTACCTCTTCACCGGTCACCTCATCTTTTACAATAAGCGCCTGGTCAATGAAGTCCCATATGAAACCACCCTGATACATCTCATACTTGTCAATCAGCTTCATATAAGAACCAAGTCCACCCAGCGAATTTCCCATATCATGCATGTATTCGCACAAAATATATGGCTTCTTCGGGTTGTTGCTTAAGTACTCTTCTATCTCATAAGGCTTCGCATACATACGACTTTCTACATCGGAAATGGTGTCTTCATAGGCTCTGTTATGGAAGGAACCTTCATAATGTACCAGTCTTCCGTCATTCTTTTCTTTAAAGAAACGATTCATCGCCTCGATATCATCACCTGCATAAGATTCATTTCCCAAAGACCAGAACAGAATCGATGTATGGTTCTTAAATGTCTCGTAATTGGTTCTGGCTCTGTCGATTACTACCTCTTTCCACTGAGGGAAAGATCCCGGTACATTCCATGACGGTTCAATTGCTCCTAACTTCTGAAAGGACCCATGACTTTCCAGGTTTGTTTCCGCCATAACGTAGATGCCCGCTTCATCACATAAGTAGTACCACGGAATCTGGTCAGGATAATGACAGGTTCTTACCGCATTAATGTTATTTCTCTTCATGCAGTTTATATCCGTAACCATGTCATCCTTGCCAATGCATCTTCCCGTTCTCGGGTTCCATTCGTGTCTGTTAACACCGACGATCACCAATCGTTTTCCATTCAGATACATTACCTTATCCAATATCTCGATTCTTCTGAAGCCTACCCGGTAAGGAATCACTTCCAACAACTCTCCGGCATCATTTATAAGCTCAAGATATGTTTCATAAAGATAAGGACTATGATTATCCCACTTGTTAACATTCAATATTTCGTTTGAAGTAAAACCTGTCAGGTATCCGTCCTTCTCCTCCAATTCAAACCCGTTATCCACTACAACACAACCGGCTTTGTCTTTCATAACGATACGGGCAACTACATTTTTATCGATAACTGAAGATACCCTTATCGCTGTATCCAATCTTCCGCTTTCATTATCATTATTCAAGATCGGATTCAGCCACATATCTTCCACATGCACATCCGGCAATGCTTTTAATGAAACATTTCTGAAGATTCCGAAAAAGCGGAAAAAGTCCTGATCCTCTAAAAATGCCGCTGTACACATCTTGTGAACCTCAACAGCCAGCACATTGTCCTTCTCCTTGATGTACGGAGTCAGGTCAAACTCGGATGGGGTAAAGCTATCCTCCGCATATCCGACAAACTTACCGTTCAACCATACATACATTGCCTGCTCTACACCTTCAAAGCAAATAACCACTCGCTTACCGCAGAACTCCTCTGCTAAATCAAATCTGGTGATATACGAACCTACCGGATTATACTCCGCCGTACTGAACATTCCCTCTCCGTTACCGGTCTCAACACAGGTATATGCACCTCTTCGATAATTCTTTCCTTCCCACGGATACATCGTATTGATATATCTGATCTGATCATAGCCCTGTAACTCAATATGTCCCGGTACTTTGATTCTGTCAAAAGAGCTACAGTCAAAATCTTCTTCATAAAATCTTTCCGGTCTGCTCTTTGCATTTGCGCTGAAGCAAAATCTCCATTGTCCGTTCAAACACTGCGTTAATCTGCTATTTTTCTTCTCCAGGTCTTCATAACTTAAATAATAGCTATGGTCACTGTGTGCCGGCATCTGGTTTAT
>JAZOVL010000013.1:0-2629 GCA_045658685.1 Pilosibacter sp. | reverse complement strand
CTGGTAGGAATGTTTCTGGCTGTTCCGGTATCGGCAGTACTTGGTATTCTCGGACTGCTGCTTTTGCTTGTCGCTATGGTTGCCACAGTGATCTGCGGAGTTCTGAAACTGGTGTATCTGCATCGGATGATTGAGATTTTCCGTTGGTATCAGGATAAAACTGATGGATAAACAACCACAAAATTTTGACGGATTCGATAAAGCGGAGCGATCAAGCTTCGCTTTGTTTGCGAAAATACAATTCTTAAGAAAACTCAAAAAAGTTATCGCAGAATTGTTAAAAAATTTATTGTATGATAGAGGTAAAGAGATTGTGCAGATACTTAATTTATGTAAACAAAACTTTCAAATATGAGCGAAACTGTCTACACTCTGGCAATCTTATGAAAGGAATTTATTATGAAAGTTTTAATCATGTCGGTCTCAGCCGGCGAAGGACATAATTCAACTGCAAAAGCCATACGGAATGAATTGGAACGACTCAATGTAGAATGCGATATTTTGGACACACTTAATTATGTTTCACCTGTTCTCGGTACGTTTATCGAAGAAGGGTATCTGCTGATTACTGAAAAAGCCAAATATGCGTATCAGCTGGGATATGAACTTGCGGAAAGACGGAAAAATCTGTTAAAAGACTACTCCCCCGTGGAAATTCTCAACATGATATTCATCACTGAACTGAAAGCAGTTTTTCAGGTAAATCATTATGACGCTGTTGTATTCACCCATCCTTTTGCGGGGATTATGCTCAGCCTGATGAAGAAAAAACACGACTTCAATCTGAAAACAGTGGGAATTCTCACCGATTTTACCTTCCATCCATACTGGGAAAACTGTACCAGAAACGACTATGTTGTTATTCCGGACCGTCTCCTTCTTTGGCAGGGTATCCGTAAAGGTTTTCGCGCGGAACAGCTTCTCTCTTTCGGTATTCCTATCAATCCGAGTTTCTCTATGGTTTTATCGAAACAGGAAGCCAGAAAAGAGTTGGGTCTGCATTTTGGGGACGAAAAGAAAATGATCCTTGTAATGGGCGGCTCTATGGGATATGGAAACATCGCAGAAACCGTTAAGCGTATTGACGACTTGGACATTGAGCAGGACTTTCATATTTATGTGGTCTGCGGAAACAATGAAGAAGCGAAAGAGGAAGTCAGGGCATTGGAAAACTCCATGAAACATGGCATCACAGTAAAGGGATTCGTCAACAATGTTTCAACAATCATGGATGCAGCGGACTGTATCGTCACCAAACCCGGAGGACTTACCACATCGGAATCCATGGCAAAAGGGCTTCCCATGGTCATAGTCAATCCAATCCCGGGACAGGAACAGAGAAATGCAGAATTCCTTGTAAATCAGGGAGTTGCTGTGATAGCTTCCAAAGCATGCCCTATCGAAGAATGTCTTTACAGCCTGCTTACCTCTGATACACGACTCAATGCCATGGTGCAGTGCGTGAAGGAACTCGGAAAACCCAATGCCACAATAGATGTATGCCGTTTCATCATTGATCTGATGTACACCCCATCCATCGTGAAATAGAGTATCCTGCTCGCATCCCGATAAGACAGATGTTTACAGATCATATGAGAAAGAACAAAGGAAAAACAATGATGGGATCGTTCCAGAACTTAAATATCGGATCATGATATGCGGGCCGTGAAAAAACTTACAGAGGACATGTATGGCGCAAACTGAATACAAAAAATTTCCAGCTCCGGTTGTTGATTACCGAAAGCTGCGATTACATAATTTAACTTCAACAGAATACAGACATTTGCTGCTGCTCATTTTCTGGCCGCTTTTCGGCATACTTTTCTCGTATGTTGAAAAGTATTACCCTGTAGAGCATTATACACCGGTGTATTCCGTCATCGACGATTTCATACCGTTCTTTGAGTGGTTTGTCATACCTTATTTATTTTGGTTCGTTTACCTGGCGGGGATGGTGATTTATACAGCTCTCTATGACATTGGGGCTTTCAGGAAAATGATGCTCTTTGTTATCATCACGTATACCCTAACTATTGTCATATATCTGATATGGCCTACTTGTCAGGAACTACGTCCGGCAGCATTTGAGAGAGATAATATATTCAGCCGAATCATGAGTGATTACTATGCGTATGACACAAACACAAATGTATGTCCGTCACTTCATGTGATCGGCGCTGTGGCGGTGCAATTTACATTCCTTCACTTAAAAGGAAAAAAACACATAGGCTGGCATATTGCGTTTATCATTACAACCATACTCATCTGCTTGTCTACCGTTTTCCTGAAACAGCATTCGATCGTTGATGTATTTGCCGCTGTTCCGGTCTGTGCTCTCGGATATGTGCTGAGTTTTATACCGTTGCGCCGATGTTAATCTGCGTTGCTTGCCAAAACTGCGTATTGCTGGTATAATATTTGCAGACACCGGCAAAAGGAGGACGATCGATGCTGAGTGAAAATCTGAAAAATCTTCGGAAGGCAAAGGGATTATCACAGGAAGAACTTGCTATTAAATTGAATGTTGTACGGCAGACTGTATCCAAATGGGAGAGAGGATTAGGTTTACCGGATATCAACACAATAGAACCGCTATCCAATGCATTGAATGTCAGTATGGTCGAAGTTA
>JAZOVL010000012.1:0-10325 GCA_045658685.1 Pilosibacter sp. | reverse complement strand
TTATGACAAAACGTAATATTCTAAATAAAGCCAAAAAGAGTACAAAAGTTCTTGTTGCATCTGCATTGATGGCTGCGATGATGGCACAGCCGGTTATGGCAGCGTCGACGATCAGCAGTGTAAGTGTAAAACTCAATATTGGTCTTCAGGATGGAGATGATCTTCCGACGCCGGATTGTGGTTATACAGACGATTCCAATAAGGATTCCCTGGAAGTTATGATTCCGAAAAATAATAAATATGATATCGTCTCAGCTGAGTGGTCCAAGGATGTGGATGAGGCAGAACTTGGTAAGACTTATAAGCTAAAAGTGATTCTTGAGTCTACAGATGAAGATGAGTATGTTTTTAAGAGCAGTTATTCTGCTTCAAAGGTGACAGTAAAAGGCGGTACATTTGTAAGTGCACGTCGCAACGATGCGGACCAGCTGGTGATTACCGTAAAGACCAATGAGGTAGAAGGTATTTTGGCAGAGCCGGAGGATCCGCGTTGGCTCAGCGAGAACTTCAAGAATGAGAAGTTTGGTTATGCGAAGTGGGACAGTGTCGATGATGCAGCTTACCAGATTCAATTATTAAGAAATGAGAAAGTGGTTCATCGTGTAAGTGACTGGAAGAGCACTTCCTACGATTTCTATCCGTACATGACAAAGGAAGGCGACTATCAGTTCCGTGTACGTGCGGTGCCGAAGAATGATGATGTAAAAAAATATGCAACCGGTAGTGAGTGGATCTATTCCGACGAGATGTATGTGGATGATGATGAAGTATCAGATGGTACAGGTCAGGGCCAGCAGGTGGATACTCCGGAGGCTGTAACAGGTGGTGCAACATCCGGAATCGTTCAGGTTGGATGGATCAAGAATGACGGAAAATGGTATTTCCGCTATCCGGATGGAACTTATTTACGCGACAGCTGGGGCAAGATCGATGGTAAATGGTATCTTTTCAATAATGCCGGTGCAATGCTGACAGGCTGGCAGAAGGTCAACAATGTCTGGTATTACCTGAATCCGTCAGGTGATATGCTGACAGGCTGGTTGTTAAGCAATAATACCTGGTACTACCTCAATCCGGACGGATCCATGAAGACCGGTTGGCTGATCGACAATGGTAAGACATATTACTTGAATACAGGTGGTGCAATGTTGACAGGATGGCAGGAGATTGGTGGTTTGTATTATTTCTTCCATGCAGATGGTCACAAGGCAGTTAATGAGTACATCAGCGGATTCTACGTGGATTACAATGGTGTTTGGCAGCGTCCATAATGATTGAAAATATAACTGGGATCGCAGAGAAATCTGCGGTCCCTTTTCCTTCTGTGAAATTCTCCAATCCTCTTGACGAACGCTTTAATATCAACTAAACTTGTATTCTGTAGAAGTATGCATTTTCCTTAGAAAGAAAGGGAGAATATGGGAATTATTCGTGCAGTGAACCTGATATTTGACTATATCAGACATGATGAAGAAAATGACAAAGAGGAGATCAACCATGCGCTGCGTGGAGTCTCTTTAGATATTGAAGAGGGAAGTTTTGTGGCGATCCTTGGTCACAACGGATCCGGTAAATCCACCTTTGCCAAGTTGATGAACGGTATTTTGCTGCCGTCGGACGGTACGGTTTATATTGCAGATATGAAGACCAACGATGAGGAACATCTCTGGGATGTGCGCAAGACAGCCGGAATGGTTTTTCAGAATCCGGATAACCAGATTATTGGAAATGTGGTTGAGGAAGATGTTGGATTCGGGCCAGAGAACATGGGCGTACCGACAGAGGAAATCTGGGAACGTGTGGACAAGAGTCTGGAGGCAGTGGGAATGACTGCATACCGTTTACAATCACCTAATAAGCTTTCCGGCGGTCAGAAACAGCGTGTGGCGATTGCCGGAGTGATGGCGATGAAACCGCGCTGTATTGTATTAGACGAGCCGACCGCAATGCTGGACCCGAATGGCCGACGTGAGGTGATTAAAACCATCCATGAATTGAACCGACAGGAAGGGATCACAGTTCTCCTGATTACACATTATATGGAAGAAGTTATTGATGCGGATCGTGTGGTTGTTATGGACGGCGGTCAGGTGGTGATGGATGGAACACCGAAGGAAGTATTTTCCAGGACAAATGAATTAAAGAAGTACAGGCTGGATGTGCCGCAGGTAACAGAACTTGCAGATGAACTGAAACAGGCTGGAATGGAGCTTCCGGACGGTATTTTGACGATTGAAGAGCTTGTGGATGAACTTGTTGCAAAGTTATCCTGATATGGAGTATATGAAGTATGGCAATTGAAATCAAAAATATGAATCATATATACGGTCAGGATACGATTTTCCAGCAGTATGCGCTGAAAAATGTAAATCTGACGATCGAGGACGGCGAGTTTATTGGCCTGATCGGACATACCGGATCGGGTAAATCCACGCTGACTCAGCATTTAAATGGTCTTCTGAAGGCGACGGATGGAGATATTCTTTACAATGGAGAGAGTATTTACCGTGAAGGTTATTCGATGAAGACTCTGCGAAGCAAGGTGGGACTGGTGTTTCAGTATCCGGAGCATCAGTTATTTGAGGTTGATGTATTTAGCGATGTCTGTTTCGGACCGAAGAACTTAGGTCTTTCACAGACAGAGATTGAGGCACGTGCGAAGGAGGCTCTTGATCTTGTTGGTTTGGATGAGAGCTTTTATAAAAAGTCTCCGTTCGAGCTTTCCGGCGGACAGAAGCGTCGTGTAGCCATTGCGGGTGTACTCGCGATGAAGCCGGAAGTACTGATTCTAGACGAGCCGACGGCCGGTCTGGATCCGAAGGGACGTGATGACATTCTCGGCCTTGTGGCAAAGCTTCATAGGGAACAGAATATTACAATCATTCTCGTATCTCATAGTATGGAAGATGTTGCGAAATATGTTTCTCGTCTGGTGGTTATGAATCAGGGAGAGAAAGTGTTTGATGGAACTCCGAAAGAGGTATTCCGCTACTATAAAGAGCTGGAGGCCATGGGCCTGGCGGCTCCGCAGATCACTTATGTGGTACAGGCACTGCGTGCGCGTGGGATTATGATCAGCGAAGATGTCACGACTGTAGAAGAGGCGCGAGACGAGATTCTGAAGCTGTGGAGGAAGTAAATGTTAAGAGATATTACATTGGGACAATATTATCCGATTGATTCGGTATTGCATCGTATGGATCCGCGAACAAAATTATTCGGGACCATGGCGTACATTGTGTCTCTGTTTATTGCAGACAGTCTGTTGGTTTATGTGGCAGCAGCTCTGTTTCTTGCGGCAGCGATTCGAATGTCAAAGGTTCCTGTGAAGTTCATGGTACGCGGTTTGAAATCGGTGCTTGTTTTGCTTTTAATCAGTGTCAGTTTTAACTTATTTTTGACACCTGGAACTCCAATCTTTAAGATCGGATTCCTGCAGATGACCTGGGAAGGTGTGGAGTTTGCTGCGTTCATGGCAGTTCGCTTGATTTTCCTGGTGCTCGGTTCTACGATTTTGACACTGACAACCACACCGAATCAATTGACTGATGGTTTGGAAAAAAGCCTCGGTTTCCTTGGAAAAGTGGGTGTTCCGGTTCATGAAGTGTCCATGATGATGTCTATCGCGCTCCGTTTTATTCCAATCCTGATTGAGGAGACAGACAAGATCATGAAGGCGCAGATGGCGCGAGGCGCTGATTTTGAGAGCGGAAATCTGATTCAGAAGGCGAAAGCCATGGTACCGCTGTTAGTGCCGTTGTTTATTTCTGCATTCCGCCGTGCAACGGATCTGGCGATGGCAATGGAAGCGAGATGTTATCGCGGCGGTGATGGACGTACTAAGATGAAACCGCTTCGCTACGAGGCGCGTGACCGAGTGGCATATCTGGTGTGCTTTGCATATCTGGCAGTTGTGATTGGAATGAAGATCATTTTATAGGAAATAGAAAATATGAAACGAATCAAATTGACGGTTGCCTACGATGGCACCGCATACCGTGGCTGGCAGATCCAGCCTAATGGCATAACAATTGAAGAAGTTTTAAATAAAGCTCTTTCGGATCTTCTGAAAGAGCCTGTTTCTGTCATTGGAGCCAGCAGAACCGATTCGGGAGTACATGGACTTGGCAACGTGGCAGTTTTTGATACGGAAAACCGTATGCCGGGGGACAAGATCTGTTTTGCAGTAAACCAGCGATTACCGGAGGATGTGCGTGTGGTCCATTCCGAGGAAGTTCCTTTGGACTGGCATCCGAGAAAACAGAACTGCACAAAGACATACGAATATAAAATCTTAAATTGTCGGATTGAGGTGCCGACGAGACGCCTGTATGCTCATTTTTGTCACTATCCGCTGGATGTGGAGAAGATGAGACAGGCTGCCTCTTACCTAATCGGAGAACATGATTTTGCAAGCTTTTGTGCATCCAATCATCAGGCAGAGGAGACTGTCCGCACTCTCTATGAGATAACAGTGGACAAGGGATCCGATGATATCGTGAAGATCCGTCTGAGAGGCAATGGATTCTTATATAATATGGTAAGAATTATTGCCGGTACTCTGATTCGGATCGGCAGCGGAATGTATCCGCCGGAGCGCATGAAAGAAATCCTGGAAGCACGCAACAGAGCGGCAGCAGGCGACACAGCACCTGCAAAGGGTCTGACGTTGGTTGGAATCGAGTATGAGAAGGAACCGGCAAAAGAGATTGTGGGCGAGAATGAATATTATCACTATGTACTGGACCAGAGCGAGATGGTGACATGCGGAACTTCAATCCTGAAGATCGATTTCTGTACAGACGAGGAACTGGAGCGTCTGGTTCGCAGAATGGTCCACCAAGGGTACAGAAACGGTGCGGAAAATGTGCTTGTTCAGGCATCGGAAGGTGTGAACTTTGTGGATGGTGCACAGTATGGTTTGTACCAACTGTGGAAAACAGAGGACGGATGCTGGAAAACAGTATACGTTGGAAAATAAGTAATTAAACAGGTAAATGCATTGGCAGCGTAGGAGGTAAAATGGATGAACAACACACAAACCAGCCCCAGAGCTCAGGTATTTCTGGAAGGCGATGTGAAAGAATTTGTCGGAACCAGCGATAAAGCAATGCAGATACGTAATTATATCGAAATCCTTGGAAGAAATTCTGCCATCAATGTTCTGATCCGTGGTGAGACTGGTTCGGGAAAAGAGGTTGTGGCGTACTTGATTCACGCATGCAGTGACCGAAAAGACCAGCCGATGGTGCGAATTAACTGCAGTCAGATTCCGGATAATTTGATGGAAAGTGAATTGTTTGGTATCGAGCGCGGCGCTTTTGCTGGTGCCATGAGAACGAAGAAGGGACTTATCGAGCTGGCAGAAGGCGGAACTGTGTTTCTGGATGGAATCGGAGAACTGCCTCTTTCCATGCAGACAAAGCTTCTCGCATTTCTGGACCATAAAAAGTTCAAGCGTGTGGGCGGAATTGAAGACATTGAGGTGGACGCCCGTGTAATTGCAGCGACAGCCAGAAATCTGGAACTGGGTGTACAAAAAGGTGAATTCCGCAAAGATCTTTTATATCGTATCAACGTGATGGAAATCGTGATTCCTCCACTGAGGGAACGACGTGAAGATATTCCGGCTCTTTGTGCATATTATTTGAATTACTATAATCAGATGTTCAGTCGGAAAATCAGTAAGATCGATCCGGAATTTATGCGGGAGCTGATGCTCTATGACTGGAAGGGAAATGTCCGCGAATTAAAGAATGTATTCGAGCGGTGTTTCTTATTCAGTGCTGGTGATGTGCTGGAACAGCATGTGGAATTCCGGCGTCCGGACTGGAGGGAGGACGCGAGAACGGGAGAAACATTTACAATCAAAGACTTGAATGATGGTCCGGTTGATCTGGAGCAGGAGGTTATGGCCCTGGAACAGATTTATATGGAGCAGGCATTGAAGAAATGTAATGGCAATGTGACGAAAGCGGCGGAGTTGCTCGGTATCAGCAGATTTGCCATGAAGCGAAAACTGGATCGTGGAAGTTAATAAAGTGCAAAAATACACAACGTGCGAAAATGCTCATTTCTACAGAGCGTCTTCGCACGTTTTTTGCTTAGAAAGAACAAAATATGAACAAAAGTGTGAAAAATATCTTGATTTGACTTGGACAGTTGTATAAAATGTACATATGAGGCGTCGGACAACCGTAAAAGCAATATGGAACTGACGCCAAAAGGTATGTGCCCGGGGGATGATTCGGGAAAAATAGAAGGAGGTATACATATATGTACTTTGTTGATTTAAACAGTGATCTTGGTGAGAGTTTTGGTAATTATACTCTTGGTATGGATGAGGAAATCTTAAAGTATGTTTCTTCCGCAAACGTAGCATGCGGATGGCATGCAGGTGATCCGATGGTAATGGAAAAGACGATCGCTCTTGCAAAAGAATTTGGTACAGCCGTTGGCGCACATCCAGGTTTTCCGGATTTGATGGGCTTTGGCAGAAGAAATATGGCGGTTACACCGGAAGAAGCAAAAGCATATATCAAATATCAGCTTGGTGCGTTAATGGCATTCACACAGAGCTATGGTATGAAGATCCAGCATGTGAAACCGCACGGCGCAATTTACAATATGGCAGCGGTAGATGAGAAGTTGGCGATTGCTATGTGTGAAGCCGTTTATGAAGTAGATAAAGACATTATCTTTATGGGTCTCGCAGGTTCCAAGATGATCACTGCAGCAGAAAAGGTTGGTTTAAAATCTGCCAGTGAAGTATTTGCAGACCGTGCTTACAACGATGACGGAACTCTTGTTTCCAGAAAACTTCCGGGTTCTATGATCAAAGACAAAGACCTGGCGATCAAGCGAGTGGTTCGTATGATCAAAGAAGGAAAAGTTGAGACCATCAATGGCAACGACATTGATATCAAAGCGGATTCCGTATGCGTACACGGTGACAACCCGAAAGCTCTGGAATTTGTAAAGAATATCCGTGAGACTCTGATCTCTGAAGGTATTACAATTAAGAATCTGAAATAAAGACGATTGCAGAAGCAGTCAAAGCGCAACAAATATGTTTATTTGCTGTTTCCCCGAATTAGGCAGGTGGTTCGGGATACGGCGGCCTGCTATATACATGATACTAAGAATAAAAGACGTTTTGTTTTCGGTATCACAATGAATATCAAATCTATAAGGGGAAAATTCAAAAATGGAAAAGAAAAAGAAGAGCAACCTGGGAACGCTCATGGGAGCAGCGTTCTTAATGGCAACCTCTGCGGTAGGACCGGGCTTTCTGACCCAGACTGCAAACTTTACAGCAGAGCATAAGAGTGTATTTGCGTTTGTTATTATTTGTACAATTTTATTAGATATTACAACACAGCTCAACATCTGGTCCGTCATCGGTGTATCCGGTATGCGTGGCCAGGATATTGCAAACAAAGTCCTTCCGGGCCTTGGATATTTTATCGCATTTATGGTAGCCCTGGGTGGTCTGGCATTTAACATCGGTAATGTTGGCGGCGGTGCCCTCGGATTAAACGTATTATTTGGAATTCCGACAGAGATTGGTATTTTTGTTGCTGGTATGATCGGCATCCTGATCTTCCTTTCAAAAGATGCGAAGGCAGGCATGGACAGCCTCACAAAGTATCTTGGCGCAATCATGATCGTCGTTGTTCTTTATGTTGCTGTCAAGTCCAAACCACCGGTTGGAGAGGCTGTGACAAGTGTTTTTAATCCAGGAGATGTAAGTCTGCTGGTAATGCCATTGATCACATTACTTGGCGGAAGCTGCGGCGGATATATCACATTCTCCGGTGCGCATCGTCTTCTGGATGCCGGTTTCTCCGGAAAGAAAGATTTACCGCATGTTCGTAAATCTGTTCTCATGGGTGTCAGTGTATCAGGCGTAATCCGTATTTTAGTATTCCTTGCAGTTCTCGGTGTTGTAACCGCGAATCCGGGTGTGACTCTGGATGCTTCCAATCCGGCAGCAGATGCATTCCGTCTCGGAGCAGGAACCATCGGCTACAAGATTTTTGGTCTGGTTCTGTTCTTTGCAGCGACCACATCCGTTATTGGTGCGGCTTATACATCCGTTTCTTTCTTAAAGACTCTCCATCCATTTATTATGGAGAATGAGAAATGGTTTGTCATCGGCTTCATCGCAACATCCACAATTGTGATGGCGGTGCTTGGTAAGCCGGCGTCTCTCCTGGTTCTTGCGGGAGCACTGAATGGACTTATTTTACCGCTTACACTGTTGACAATTCTGATTGCCAGCAGAAATAAAAAGATCGTTGGCGAAGAATACAAACATCCGATTCTTCTTATTGTACTCGGTGCGTTCGTAGTTCTTCTCACCGGTTTCTCTGGTATCAAAGCGCTTCCAAGCATTCTTACAATGTTTGGCTAAATAAAAAATATAATTGCTGTAGGTCTGAGGAAACTCAGACCTATGGCTGTATAGACGAAGGGAGGAGAACTGACATGAGTGACGTTCGTTATCTGGTTTCCGGTGACTGTGCGGTTTGTGTAGAGTTCGGAAATGAAATCAAACCTGAGATCAATACAAAAATCAGGGCATTTAAAATTGCCGTTGAGAGAGCAGGAGTAGAAGGAATTGTAGAAACCGTTCCGACTTATCGCTCTCTTTTGGTCGTTTATAAGCCGGAGATCATCGGCTTTAAAGAACTGACAAAGAAATTTGATGACATTATGAAGAACATGGGCAATATTGAGATCCCGGCTCCGACTGTGATTGAGATTCCGGTTCTTTATGGTGGTGAAATGGGTCCGGATATTGAAAATGTTGCGGCTCATAACGGAAAAACTGTGGAGGAAGTAATCAAAATCCACACATCGGAAGAATATTTAATCTATATGCTCGGCTTTATCGCAGGTTTCCCGTACCTTGGCGGTATGAGTGAGGAAATCGCAACTCCGCGACTTGCAAGTCCGCGTGTGAAGATTGAAGGCGGTTCTGTTGGTATTGCAGGAATGCAGACCGGTATTTATCCTGTGGCTTCTCCGGGTGGCTGGCAGCTGATCGGAAGAACACCGCTTAAGATGTACGATGCAGACCGTGAAAAACCGGTTCTTCTGGAGGCAGGTCAGTATATCAAGTTTGTTTCTGTTACAGAGGAAGAGTATAAGAAGATTGAAAAACAGGTAGAGGAAAATACATATAAATATGTAACCTACGCAAAAAAGGAGGTGGAGTAATGGGAATTAAGATCATCAAAGCCGGATTATTAACAACCATTCAGGATATGGGTCGTTATGGATATCAGGAAACAGGTATGTCAGTTTCCGGTGTTATGGACACACGCTCCGCTTCCTTAGCGAACATCCTTGTAGGGAATGATGAAGGAGAAGGCGTTCTTGAAGTGACTATGATGGGACCGACTATCGAATTTACTGCAGACAATGTCATCGCGGTAACAGGTGGTGACCTTGGCGCAGCATTAAACGGAGCTCCGCTTCCGAGATATGAGGCAGTTTCCGTAAAAGCAGGTCAGACCTTAAGTTTTGCAGCTCCAAAGGCTGGTGCACGTGCATATATTGCAGTTGCCGGAGGCTTCGATGTTCCAGTGGTGATGGGCAGCAAATCCACAAACTTAAAGTCCAAGATCGGCGGTTTTCAGGGAAGAAAACTGGAAACAGGAGATGAGATCGGTTTTACGGCTCCGAAGGCATTCCTCCCGAATATGGCTCAGAGAAAGCTTCCAGTGCCGGATTTCAGTGCGAAAGAGCGTGAACTGCGCGTAGTTTTAGGCCCGCAGGATGATTGCTTCCCACAGAGCAGCATCGATACATTTTTCAACAACGTGTATACGATCAGTAATGAGTATGACCGTATGGGCTGCAGAATGCAGGGCGAAGTGATCAAGCACAAAGTAGGCGGTGACATCATCACAGACGGTATCAGTTTTGGCGCGGTTCAGGTTCCGTCCCATGGCAATCCGATCGTTATGATGGCAGATCACCAGACCACCGGCGGTTATACAAAGATTGGTAATGTAATTTCCGTAGACCTTCCGATTCTTGCGCAGTGCATGCCGGGCCACAAGATTCATTTTAAATGGATCTCTATCGAGGCGGCTCAGTACTGGTATTGCAGAGAGAAGAAGGAATTTAATGAACTGAAAGCAGTGTTGAACGCATAAAAAGATGCCGGGGAACGGAAGGTTCCCGGCATTCTGAAAATAAGGATGGAGAGGGAAATATATGGCAGATTATCGTAATTGGAGACCGGAAGATATCTGGATAAAAATCAGCAGTGGGGAAATTGACTATCCGACTGCTGGCATGTGTGGTGGTTA
>JAZOVL010000011.1:0-1848 GCA_045658685.1 Pilosibacter sp. | reverse complement strand
GTGATCGCCAGAGAAGCTCCTGGAGAGAATGAATATCAGCAAGATCCCCGTGGTAGGGGATCGGTATAATCGTAAGTACGTAATAATCGGTATATTGAAAAATCAATAATCCCGTCTGACTTTTTCTGATTGTCAGTCGGGATTATTAATGTCAATTTGTGTTCGGCATATTTCCGGAAGGGTCGGGGACCAGGGCAATAATGACTGAATCGATTCCTCCGATGGAAAGGCCGGCAGTTTCCTCATTTCATCCAATACGTAGGTCAAATAATTATATGGTTTTAACCCATTCATCAGAGCCGTCTCAGTTATGCTGTATATGACCGCGCTGGCTTCTGCTCCACGGATGCTTTTCGCAAACAGCCATCCGCGTCTGCCAATCGCAAAGTTTTTCAGCCTTCTCTCGCAATCGTTATTGTCGATAGGCAGATGACCATCGTCAAGGTATCTTTTCAGGTACTCTTCCTGATTCAACGCATAATTGACCGCTTTTCCGATTTGTGTCGAACGGTTCACTTTATTTTCCAGGGAATGCAGCCACTGAAAGAAAGCCTCTAAAAGCGGCTTTGCCTGCTTTTGACGCTCCTGGTACCGTTCCTCCGGACTCATCTCCTTCGTGAGTTCTTCGATTTTATATAGCATCTGAATCCGGGTCATTGCCTGGTGTGCTGTTGTCTTTTTTAGTTCTTCTTTCTTGAACTCCTTCTTCAGTATTTTCAGCGCTTCTTCGAAACGTCTCCTCGAATGGGCCAGACAGCCGGTTACCGTGATATGTTCCGGAAGGTTGTGATAAGGTTGATAACCGTCACAGGTTAGATAACATTCTCCAATCCCTTTCAGAAACTCCACCGGATGATAACCGCCACGGGTTCGTTCATAATCAAACAGAACCATGTGCGGGCCATCCTGGAATCTTCCGGTCATATACACCCACATCCAGTTTTGAGTCTCCGGCTTCTGATCCGGTTCGTCCAACACCTGGATCCTTGTCTCATCACAATGGATGTAGCGGCACTTTAAAAATGCCTGTTTCATGGCATCATAAAGCAGACGCAGATAGCGTTCAGCGCATAGAATCATCCAATTTGACAGGGTCTTAGTGCTAAGGTTAAGATCGTAGCGGATAAATTCCCGCGATTGCCGATCCAGTGGCATTCCCTGAACAAACTTTGCATTCATGACGCCCGAAACCAGCGATGCTGTAGCAAGACTTCCTTTTAACAAAGCATTCTCTTTCGGAGCTCTTTTCATGGTACTGCATTTTGGACAGCTGTATACATAAGTGATTTCTTCAACAACTTCAAAATGAGCCGGGATAAATTCCAGAAACTTTCTGATTTCTGTTGTCACGACGTTCATTTTGGTTCCGCATTCCGGGCAAAGACGTTCTTCACCGGAAAGTTTGTTTTTAATCGTACGGGTAACAGGAAAACGAGACAAATCCTCTTCTTTCTTTCCTTTCCTCTTTTTTCTTCTGTATTTCTTTGGCAGGATCTCTTCGTATTCCGGTTCTTCCTGATCCGGATCACATTCTGCTTCAGCCTCGTTGAAAATACTCAGCTGTTCGCTATTATCCGCAAAGCGTTCACTGGAAGCGCCAAAGCGCCTGCGTTCCATCGCAGAAAGTTTATCCGAAACCATTGCATACATAAATTCCAGTTCCGCGTATTTTTCCTGCAGAAGCTGGTATTGCTGCGTCATGGCATCGGTTTCTGCCTGTAGACGGTCATGTTTGGACTGCAATTTCTTCAGGTCTTCTTCTTGTTTCTCTACAATCTCCTTCTGCTGTCCCTGCATGAGAAGCACTGTCCGACGCAGCTGTTCCGGACTCATTTTATTCAGTTTTTC
>JAZOVL010000010.1:0-4863 GCA_045658685.1 Pilosibacter sp. | reverse complement strand
TCTCCTGCCTGCGCTCACTCTCTTCGATCTTGGTCAACAGTTCTTCTAATTTTCTGTTTTCTTCCATGCCCGCTCCTCCTTTTTACTAAAACTTACGGTAACTGACTATTCAAAATCCGGAAATCGTCCGCCAGTTCCTGTTCTTCTCCTCGCGGTCCATAAATCTTTCCGTACTGTTCATATGTATACACACGGATATCATCCAGTCTTACACTGCGGTTTGTGCGGATCTTCAAATCATATTCATTCATCCATGGGAACGTCAATGTGTAAACCCCCGCTTTGGTCACTCCTACACGCTTGGTTGTCTTTCCCAATGTCACTTCCAAACTGACAACTCCGGCTGTCGGCTCCGCCCAGAATTCCACCTGTATTTCTTCCGCATACCCCAGACGTCCTGTGAGTTTCTGTGAGATCATGCCTTTCTTTGCAAGTACTGCTTTCCGATCTCCGTTCACTTCCTGAACTGTATCGTTACCTCCGAATCCCCAACCTGTGAAATCCAGGCCAAACTGTCCGTTATACACACAGTTATTTACATAATTTCGGTACACCCAAAGTCCATATCCCATGGTACTTTTTTGTAAAGTCGGAGCAAGTGCACGTACATAATCGTCTACTTCATCCTCCAACACTTGTGTATTGTGGGAAAATTCTTCTGTTGAATCCATATACAAAAGCTGCTCTGCATACAGCTTTTTTCCACTAAGAACTGCCAGCGAACTCAAGGTTCGATCCGCAGCTTCCAATGCAGCTGACGCGCTGATCCGATCATATTCATTTCTCTGCCCCATAGACACACTATACATCAGAGCACTGTACTCCGCCCCATGGCACGGATATGTCGCATGGTGGGAGTAATAATAGGTTCCTTCCGGCGCATAGATGGGATCACCGTCTGCACGTATTTCCATGGAAATTCCAGGAAATACGGTCTGTGTCTCTGCTAGAAATTCATTTAAAAACTGATCATAGTACTCAAAAAATAATGCAGCCGCCGAACTTTTCCGTTCCGGAATCCCGATTTCTTCGAAACTCTTAAAAGAACCAAAATCGGCACCATATCTCTCATTCACTTCATCAAGCGTATAATTTGCTTTTAAATATTCCGTAAATCCGCATTCCTGCGCCAGTCGAACACGCTCCTCCTGCGAGAGGTTTCTTCCCATATTATGGACATAATTCCAGAAATCTTCCCAGGTAATAAATCCACTGTGGAAATTCGCATGGGAAGACGCAGCCTGATAAATCTCCTGACTGTATCGCAGCCACATTGCTCTGTCTTCACTGTCCTTTTTCGTCACTCCGGCAAATCTGGATGGAAGCTCCGATGGTCCGTAGTAATCCCAGGTATATCCGATTCGCAAAGTCACCCATAGCCCATGTTCCTCCGCACAGGTCATGACCTCGTGAAGCTTATTAAATGCGGCCTGATTCCACTCTTCTTTCCCGTTTTCCGGCTGAAATTCTCTCCACGGAATCACGAGAATAATGCTGTTAAATCCGTCCGCCTTGATCTTAGCAAAATTCGCAGACATATTCTCATCTTCACTGCCCCAATAGTTGATCGGCCATTCATCTCCAAAGTATGTAACCGATTTTAAATATGCAGGTTTTTCTGCCGCATATACTGTTCTCTGTCCGTAACTGCTCCCGATCGCTCCCAACATCAAGACTGCCATTGCCAGAGTTGCTGCTGTTTTTCTTATGTTCATCGTCCGTTTTACTCCCAATTCTTTTTCATACGTAGTTTCTGTCTTTATTATATCACACCATTTCCTCAAGAAAAAGCAAAACAAAAAGAGACCGCGGAACGGTCGCATTCGCTCCCATTCCGCAGTCTCTTTTGTATCTGCGTCGTATCGCAGCTTACAATATTCTTATCATTATGCTTTTGTCATACCGATTGCTCTCGGTTTGCAGCCGTCCGGAATCGGGCAAAGGTAACCTTCATCACCTACAACCTCATCGAACTCTTCTTTTGCTGCTGCGAGAATTTCCGGATCTTCGATCAGGTCGATCGCTGTACCTGCCATTGTCTTCGCTGCATAAATCAGACCTTTGTGTGCAAGTCCGCTCTTACCCTGTGCTACGATCTGCCAAGAGTGACCCGGAGTACCTGCTGCCCATGTGGTTACGTAAGCCTGAGCAGTCGGGCAGTTCCAGCTTACATCACCAACGTCTGTGGAACCAAAGCCCTGGATGCCTCTCTCGTGGAACGGTAAAACGAATGTATAAAGTGTCTCGCCCTTATGAGAAGCGATTTCCTGTTTGTCTTCTTTCTTGTCGTACTCTCTCACAAACTTATCAATAGACTCATACGGTTTTGCAGTGGATTCGTGGATCGCTTTTGCAAGAGCCATCTCTTCCTCTGTATATTCCGGAGAACCGATCTCGTGGAGATTTTCCCAAAGTTTCTTAGCGATCACCTTGTTGCTGATCAGGTTGGAGCAGCCTTTTACGAAGTCGATCTCAACTCTTGTCTCAGTCATATGAGCTGCACCTTCAGCGATCTTATTTACTCTCTGGTAGATTTCCTCAACCTGTGCATTTCTCGGAGCACGGATCAGGTAAAGAACTTCTGCGTACGGCTGTACTACGTTCGGGGAGTAGCCGCCTGTATTTGTGATCGCATAGTGGATTCTTGCCTCCGGGATAATGTGCTCACGTAAGAACTGAACACCCATGTTCATAAGCTCAAGTGCGTCGAGAGCAGATCTTCCAAGATGCGGTGCACCGCCTGCATGTGCGCTTGTACCATAGAACTTATAAGCTACCTGGTAGTTTGCAAGGGAGCTTCCTGTATCGGCTCTGTTGTTGTCACCCGGATGCCATGTAATTGCTGCATCAAGACCTTCAAACGCGCCGCCTTTTGCCATGAACGCTTTACCGGAACCGCCTTCTTCACCCGGACATCCGAAGAAAATAACTGTACCGGACTTACCTGTTTCCTGTAAGTATTTCTTAACGCCCATCGCCGCGGAGAGAGCCGCTGTACCTAACATATTATGACCACAGCCATGTCCCGGAGCACCGGAATTGAATGCCTGCTTCTCTGCAATACCTGCAACCTGGTTCAGACCGGAAAGGGCATCGTACTCACCGAGGAAACCAATCACCGGTTTACCAGAACCGAATGTACCCTTGAATGCAGTTGGAACATCTGCAATGCCTTCCTCTACTTCAAAACCTTCTTTTCTTAAAAGGTCGCAAAGAACTTTCATGGACTCTGTCTCTAAAAATGCAGTCTCTGCACAATCCCAAATAATATCACTCGCCTCAAGAATTTCCGCTGCAGTATTATCAATTTCATTCCAAGCAATCTGTTTTCCCATCTTCATATCACCTTTCTTACATAAAACTTTGAATGGTCGCACCATATATTCTATCATTTTCAGTTAATATCGTCAATATTTATCGTGCACTTTTACCAAAATATGAATGTTTTTTACAGAATGTTTCGCTATTTTATACAGAAAGAATCACTTGCGCTTTTATATAATGAATGTTATAATTTACAGAGTGGTGTCTTGTCTTAAGGCATAGACGAATGTGGAAAATATTGGAGGTTATTTCATGAACACTTTTCTGAATGTACTCCTGATCATTGCCATTATCGCGGCAATCGTTCTGGGTATTATGTACTACTTCGGTAGAAAAATGGAAAAACGTCAGGTTGAACAGCAGTCCATGATCGACGCTGCAAAACAGACTGTTACAATTATGGCAATCGACAAAAAGAAAATGAAGATGTCCGAGTCCGGTATGCCGCAGGAAGCCATCGATTCTATTCCGTGGTATGCAAAGCGTATGAAAGTGCCGGTAGTAAAAGTTAAGATCGGTCCGAAGATCATGACAATGATCGCTGACGAGAAGGCTTTCGCACAGCTTCCGTTAAAGACAGAGGCAAAAGTAGTAATCAGCGGTCTCTACATCACTGATGTTAAGAGCGCCCGCGGCGGTCTTCTCCCGCTTCCGAAAAAGAAAACAATCGGTCAGCGTATTACAGGTATCTTCAAGAAAGATAAATAAGTACATAACAAGGGAGTATCGAAGCCGATACTCCCTTTTCTGTTTCATCATTACACTTCTTTCAAATTCAAAGCTTCCGCTCCACGTACGGTTGCTGTAATCTCAAGGATACTGTCGGAAACGAACTGTCCGTTCATCTCCATCGCGTAACGCAATTCCATTTTCAGTTTATCGCGGTCCGCTTCCACAAAAAGATCCTTTGTCGTAATTCCAAGCACGATCAGCCCCATTGGTGTCATATAATCAGACATGTGCTGCTTACCAAGTTCGTAGATCATCTTGCTGTTGATCGCACCTTTTTTTGTCACTTCCACAACTTTGGGTGTGATCTTCACAGTATTCTTTGTGGTCACCTGCATTCCCTCATATGTCTCTTCGTAAAGCAGATACTGTTTGCCATTCTTTTCATACCAGGTTCCGTTTGTGATCACCTCGACAGAATCCTTTTCTCCATCAATGAACTGGGTTCCTTTTACGCTCACAAGAACGTCTTTTGCCATAGCTGTGCTCCTAATACTCTTCTATATTAATCTTAATCGTCTGTTTCACTTCGTCCGGAAGGATCGCAGTTGCGAATGCACAGAATTTGTCTGCCATATCGCTTACAAAGAACTGGTATTTCTCATCATTCGGAAGATTGCGCCCTTCATCACAGTTCATTTCCATGGAACGAAGAAGCGTCTTTAACTGCACCGCTGTTTCATAAGCCGGGTTAACCAGTGTCACATCACTTCCCATGGTACGTGCAATGGTAGAACGAATCAGCGGATAGTGCGTGCAGCCCAGTACCAGAGAATCAATATATTTAGGTATCAACTCCTGGAAATATCT
>JAZOVL010000009.1:0-12497 GCA_045658685.1 Pilosibacter sp. | reverse complement strand
CTTCAACAGGTTTATAAAATCAGTTGACAGAGGCCTGTAAATGTGTTAATATACAAAGGCAAAAATAAGGCCCCATGGTCAAGTGGTTAAGACATCGCCCTTTCACGGCGGTAACACGAGTTCGAACCTCGTTGGGGTCATATGGCGCGATAGCCAAGCGGTAAGGCGTGGGTCTGCAACACCCTGATCACCGGTTCAAATCCGGTTCGCGCCTCTAAGGAATCATCGAAAGATGGTTCTTTTTTTTTGATTTTAAGTGTAAAATATATAGGAAAATACAATAGAGGGAAAAACAATGAACATTCAGATTTATGGAACGAAAAAATGTATTGATACAAAGAAAGCTCAGAGATATTTTAAGGAACGTGGGATTAAATTCCAGTTTATCGATCTGGCAGAAAAGGGACTTAGTAAAGGTGAGTTTAATAGTGTGAAGCAGGCGGTTGGCGGTCTGGACAAGATGTTGGATGAAACATGCAAAGACCAGGATACACTGGCATTAGTGAAATACTTGGTGGATTCTGATAAGGAAGCGAAAGTTCTGGAGAACCAGCAGATTTTGAAAACTCCGATCGTACGAAATGGAAAGCAGGCGACGGTAGGAGACCATCCGGAGATTTGGAAAACCTGGAAATAAAGAATAGAGAATAAAATGCAAGACAGACGAGAGATTATCGGTAAAGATAGTCTCTCGTCCGTTTTTGTATTGCAAACGCCATAAGTTTAACAGATTCCAGCGATTTTCAGGGCGCACCATACTAAAAGCAGCGCCATGATCAGATTCATGAGCTTATAATGTTTTGTATAGAATCTGTTTAGTGCATTTCCGGCGAAAGCCCACATCAAGTTTCCGATAGCGCCCATGACCATGAAATATACTGCAAATAAGAGGATCAGCGGTGTGGTCTGGACAAATGGTAAAATGTAGGAGGAAAACATGGTAATACCGTGAATGATCATTTTTGCATTCACTAACTGCAGGCAAAAGCCCATAGCATATGTAGGAAGCTTTTGCTCAGTTGCCGCATTCGGAGGCTGACGCTTATAGGTGTTCCATGCGAGATAAAGGAGGTAGGCGGCGCCGATCAGTTTCATGACCGGCTGGATACCCGGAATGATGGTGATCAGTGTTTGTCCCAGTAAACCGCAAAGGCTCATAACCAGTAAAGCACCGGTCCAAATTCCCATCATGAAGGGCATATTTTTTCGAACACCATAACGGCTGGCAGTGGATAATAATAAGATGTTGTTTGGACCCGGCGACCACACGGTGATGCAGCATGTGAGTGTCAGATCAATGAGATTGGCCAAAGGCATAAGATAAAGTTCCTTTCGTATTGAAATCTATTTGGTTTTACCGGTAAAGATAACAACCGAGCGTGGAGGCATAGTATATTTGCTGCCAACGCGAGGTTCTTTTTCTTCCGAATAATAATAGTTTCCCTTTTTATCACCTGCTGTATTTGCAGAGAGATACCAGGTTCCGCGATTGCGGAGTTTTGGAAGTGTGATCGGGACTGGCTCCCAATAACTGTTTACAGCCACATAGACAAGATCATCGGCACCTTTTTGGCGGTCATAACCGGCGAAGCTGATTGCGAGAGTCATTGTATTTTCCGGAAGTTCTGTAATTGTCGCATCTGCAGCGTGTGCAACGATTTGTTCCATTCCGCAGACAGCCTTCGGAAGTCTTTTTCGGATGACCGGATGGCGGTGGCGATAGTGGATCATGAATTTAAAGAATTCAAATAATGGTTTGTTTTTTTCAAGATAGTTCCAGTCCAGCCAGGAGATTTCATTGTCCTGACAATAACTGTTATTGTTGCCGTACTGAGTATTTCCGAATTCGTCACCGGCCAGGAACATCGGGGTTCCACGGCTGCACATCAATACAGCACAAGCATTTCGGATCATCTTATAACGAAGGGCGAGAACTTCCGGATTGGTGCTTTCCCCTTCTTCACCGCAGTTCCAGCTGCGGTTGTCATCAGAGCCATCGGTATTGTTCCAGCCATTTCCTTCATTATGTTTATAGTTGTATGAATACAGATCGTATAACGTAAAACCATCGTGGCAAGTGAGGAAATTAATACAGGAGTTGTATCCGGCATAGTTTTTATTATCATCGGAAAACATACCGCCGTACATATCTCCGGATCCGGAGATGCACCATGCGGCTGTCCAGGATGCCCAGGAATCACCTTTTAAGAAGCTGCGCAGGGTGTCGCGGTAGCGGCCATTCCATTCGGCCCAGCGGTTGCTGGCAGGGAAGCTTCCAACCTGGTACATACCACCTGCGTCCCATGCTTCTGCGATCAGTTTTACATTTCGAAGGAGCGGATCTGCTGCGAGAGTACGAAGCAGAGGCGGATTATTCATCGGAGAACCGTCCTCATTTCGTCCAAGAATGCTTGCAAGATCAAAGCGGAATCCATCGACGCGATAGTAGATGGTCCAGTAGCGCAGACATTCCAGAATCATTTGCTGTACGATCGGATGATTGCAGTTTAATGTGTTTCCACAGCCGCTAAAATTATAATAGTTTCCATCAGGAGTCAGCATGTAATAAATATTGTTGTCAAATCCTTTGAAACTAAAGATCTTTCCATGTTCGTTTCCTTCAGCCGTATGGTTGAAAACCACGTCCAGAATCACTTCGATGCCGTTGTCATGAAAGGCTTTGATCAATTCTTTGAGTTCATTGCCCTCATGATGGTATTCCTGAAACGCATTGTAGCTGGTGTTAGGTGCAAAGAAGCTGACAGTATTGTAGCCCCAGTATTCGACCAGTTGCTTTCCTTCCACATTGCGGGCATGGATAGTTTCATCGAACTGGAAAACAGGCATCAGCTCGACTGCATTGATACCGAGTTCTTTTAAATAAGGGATTTTCTCCTTCAATCCGGCAAAAGTACCGCGATGCTTTACACCGGAGGATTCATGCTGGGTAAAACCACGGACATGAAGCTCGTAAATGATCAGATCGCTGAGTTCCTGTTTGGACTGCGGTACATCACCCCAGTCGAAGGTCTCTTTTACGACACGGGCACGGTAAGAGCCGCTTTTGGAATCCCCCCAGATACGCTGGCCGGCGACTGCCTTGGCGTAAGGATCCAGCAAAATATTTTTTCGGTCAAATAGGAATCCCTTTGCCGGATTGTACGGACCGTCAACGCGATATGCATATTCCAGATCTTCAACGTCAAGGTCAAAAACAATCATGGAGTATACATCGCCGATTCGATAGGATTCCGGAAATGGAAGAACTGCAAATGGCTTTGCTTGTCCGCGATGGAAAAGCAGTAGTTCGACACTGGTTCCATAGTGAGTGTGTACGGTAAAGTTAATACCGTTTGGCAGTGCCATGGCGCCGTTGATATCAAACAGACCCGGGCGGACTTTGAAACCGGCGATTTCATGGGTGCTGGTTGGTGGTGACGGAATATATGAAAAAAGATCCGGACGGTAGGAATCCATAAAAGCCTCCTCAAAATACTATATGATTTTATTATATTTCGTTTCGATATTCTCGTCAAAGGATTTCGATGTTCTGCGAAAACTATAGCATTATGAAAGATTTTCTGTTATAATGGACAGCATATGAATGAAACTTAATGGAAGGAAGTAAATATATATGTCTAATGAAAACAATGCTTTAGTAAGAAAATTAGAAGTGATGACAGCGCTTCGTACATCCGAGGAGCTTTATACATTAATTGCTCTTACAACAAACCAGCCGTTCGTGCAGTGCGATCTGGAAACATATGATGATGTGGTTTATGTGTACGCTGATTTTGAGGATATCAAGAGAGAGGGTATGCGTTTTATTGAGGCAAAACATCCGGTACGTATCCAGAAACTGACCAAAGATCAGTTATTAATCTTCTACACACATCTGTATACAATGGGTGTAAACTGTATCGTGTTCAACGGATTTATGGAAAATGAGTACAAGCTTCAGTTAGCAGATCTGGTTAAGAGACCGGCAGAGGCAGCTCCGAACGGTGCAAAGTGGGTAGAGAACGCAGCTTTACATTTGACAGCACTCTATTTTATGCAGGAGCTTCGCAGACATAATTTAAAAGAGCTTACACCGGAATTAAAAGAGATGCAGGCAGAGATCATCGAACATTTCAACAAGGGTACTTTTGTTTTTGCAGCAGGTGAAGACAATAGACTCCCGATTTTAAAGCATCCGAACGGAGATGTTTATTTACCGGTTTATACAGATCTCCTTGAGGCCGGCAAATTCAAATCCGATCAGCCGATCAAACTTGGTGTACTCCCGGCAGCACAGTTGATCAAATTACTCCCGGCAGAGGCGAAAGGTATCGTAATCAACCCGCAGGGCGTAAATTTACAACTCCCGATCACAAGAGTGCCGAAGACAGAGGCAGCTCCGGCTCCGACAGAAGAGAAATAAATGATACAATCCCGGAAGATTTCATATCCTCCGGGATTTTTGTACATTTTTTATGCATAATAAATAACCTTTCCTTATAGAGAAAGTTGTGTTAGAATAATGAGTAGTATGCGCGATTCTGAGAAAAAGTATTCGGAGTGGACGCAAATGTGAAAATCCGAGAAGCGGAAAGGAAAAAGGAGCAGCAATGATACGGTATCTGGAACAGGAAGAAAAAGGACGCACAAAAGAACTTTGGCAGGAAGCATTTTCCGAGGATTCTTCGTCTTTTGTAGATTATTATTATGAAGAGAAAATGAAAGATAACCGTGTGCTGGTGTTCGAGCGTGAAGGACAGATCGTGTCCATGCTCCACAGAAATCCATACCGAATCTGGCTTCGCGGAGCAGAGTGTAACTGTGATTATCTTGTGGGAATTTCCACAACGACTTCTGAGCGTGGAAAAGGCCGCATGCGCAGCCTGATCTTATCTGTATTGCGCGATATGCAGGAAGAGCGTCAGCCGTTTACATTTTTAATGCCTGCGAGAGAGTCACTGTATACTCCGTATGATTTTCGGTTTATTTATGATCAGCCGAGATGGGTTCTTCATTATAATAAGTACATAAAACGTATTCCATACAAACCGGGCAGTATGTCTGAAGAACTGGCAGAGTGGCAGAATGCGTGGTTGAAGCGTCAGTATGATGTGTTTGCGATTCGCGATGCCGCTGATACGGAACGTATGGACAAGGAACTGGCCAGTGAGGGCGGTGAGAGTTATCTGATATATGATGATGACTGGTTTGTAGGCATGGAGAGCGAATGGGGCATCAAAGAGAGAGAACAGCGCTATCTTTACACTGGTGAGAAATATCGCAGCGAGGCGGGCTCTAAGCCTGCGATCATGGCGCGAATCGTATGCCTTCCGGAGTTTATGAAGCACATTCGTTTGGCAGAAGATTGTCCGTACGAAAAGCTAATCCTGGATATTGGCGTCAATGATTTATTTATCCCACAGAATCAGGGTGGCTGGATGTGGAAGATTACTAAGAAGGGGTCTGAATTTATTCAGGAGTCCAGGTTCTTGTCCAAAGGAAAAATGGCGGTATTTTCTATCGGAGAATTGACTGAGTGGCTGTTTGGATATAAAGTACCGGAGCAGGTAAAGAATTTACCAAACTGGGAGTATATTGAGACATTCAAACATGTATTCTTAGATGAAATTGTATAGAAAGAAAGGAGAACGGAATGATGACAGCGTGTGAGACACTAAAAAAATGGTTGGCAGAAAGCAACAATATTGTATTTTTCGGTGGAGCCGGAGTGTCCACAGAAAGCAGCATTCCGGATTTCCGAAGCACTGACGGACTTTACAACCAGCAATACGCGTATCCGCCGGAGACGATTCTAAGTCACACATTTTATATGAGGAAAACGGACGAATTTTACCGTTTTTACCGAAATAAAATGTTGTTTCCGGATGCGGAGCCGAACCGCGCACACAAGGCACTGGCGAAGCTGGAAGCAGAGGGACGTTTAAAGGCAGTTGTAACACAAAATATTGACGGATTACACCAGAAGGCAGGAAGTAAGGAAGTAATGGAACTCCATGGTTCTGTGCTTCGCAATTATTGTCAGCGATGCGGAAAATTCCATGGTATCGAAGCGATCCTTCACTCAGATGGGGTTCCCAAATGTGAGTGCGGAGGAACGATCAAACCGGATGTAGTATTGTATGAGGAAGGTTTGGATCAGCATACGATCCAGAGATCGGTATATCATATTTCCCACGCAGATGTCTTGATCATTGGAGGAACTTCTCTGACTGTCTATCCGGCAGCGGGACTGATCGATTATTATAATGGCAATAAGCTGGTCCTGATCAATAAGTCTGTGACAGCGATGGACAATCGCGCAGATCTGGTGATCAGTGGTCCGATTGGAGAAATATTAGGAGAGGCAGTCGGTGTTTAAGAGAGGGCAGTGAGTATGGTTTATGAAGTTGGCGATATCGTAAAATTAAAAAAACCACATCCGTGCGGAAGTCAGGAATGGGAGATTCTTCGTGTGGGTGCAGATTTTCGCTTAAAATGTATGGGCTGCGGTCACATGGTTATGGTTACAAGACAGCTGGTGGAGAAGAGTACCAGAGGGCTTAGAAAACCGGGCGGAAACATAGAAAACAGCTAAAAAAGTACTGAAAAAAGTGCAGAAATTGTAGTAGAAAATACTTGCAATTCCTGCACTTTTTTGCTATCATATATTCCTGTGACATATTAAATCCTTGCTCTCGTAACTGAAGGCGAGGGCCAGAGACCACAAGGAGGAAAAAACAATGAACAAATACGAATTAGCAGTTGTTCTGAGCGCAAAGCTTGAAGATGAAGAGAGAGCAGCAGCACTCGAGAAAGTAAAAGGTTACGTTACACGTTTCGGTGGCGTGATCACAGATATCGACGAGTGGGGCAAGAAGAGACTCGCTTACGAGATCCAGAAGCAGAAAGAGGGCTTCTACTACTTCATCCACTTCGAAGCACCGGCTACATGCCCGGCTGAGATCGAAGGTCGTATGCGTATTATGGAGTCCGTAATGCGTTACCTTTGCGTAAGACAGGACGCATAATAGAGAAAGAGTGATTATATGAATAAAGTTATCCTTATGGGTCGATTAACCAGAGACCCGGAAGTTCGCTACTCCCAGGGTGAGCGCTCCATGGCTATCGCAAGATATACACTTGCAGTAGACAGAAGAGGCAGAAGAGGTCAGGATGGAGAACAGACCGCTGACTTCATTAACATTGTTGCTTTCGACCGTGCCGGCGAATTTGCAGAGAGATATTTTCGTCAGGGCATGCGTGTGCTGGTAACTGGTAGAATCCAGACCGGCAGCTATGTAAATAAGGATGGCCAGAAGGTCTACACAACAGATATTGTTGTTGAGGATCAGGAGTTCGCAGATAGCAAAGGTCAGGGTGGCGATAACGGCACATTTGGCGGAAACAGCTACGGCGGTGGTAATACATTTGGTGGAAATACATTCGGAGGTGGCAGCACATTCGGTGGCAACCGTGGTGGTTACCAGCAGGCAACCAGACCTGCACCGTCCAGCGCGATCGGCGATGGTTTCATGAATATTCCAGATGGAGTCGAAGACGAAGGACTTCCATTCAACTAAACCTTACAGGAGGTAAATTAAAATGGCTTTCAATAAGAACGATAAGGCTGATTCTACAAGAGTTAGAAGAGGCGGTATGCATAGAAGAAAAAAAGTTTGCGTATTCTGTGGCGAGAAGAACGGTGAGATCGATTACAAGGATACAAACAAACTGAAAAGATACGTATCCGAGAGAGGTAAAATTCTCCCGAGAAGAATCACAGGCAACTGCGCAAAGCACCAGAGAGCTTTAACAGTAGCTATCAAGAGAGCACGTCACGTTGCTCTTATGCCGTACACATGTGAATAATATGTAGGTTCAAAAGCCTGGAAACATTGAGTTTCCGGGCTTTTTTACATCTGATATATAAGTTGTACAGAAAGGATACAGGCAATATGAAACAGGGATACGGAAAGACAGCCTTATTTTTGACGGCAATGCTATGGGGAACAACATTTGCGATCGGCAAACTGGCAGCAGAAGTATATTCGGCTTCTTTTATTATTGCATTACGATTTACAGTTGCCAGTGCGGTATTGATTGTGGTTACACTGCCGCTTCGAAACTTAATTGATAAACAATATCTGATCGATGGTTTCTGGATGGGAGTTACATTATTTCTGAGTTATCTTTTTCAGGTGATTGGACTTACGATGGATACATCGCCGGGAAAAAGTGCATTTCTCTGTACCACATACTGTGTCATGATTCCTTTTATGCACTGGTTCGTGACGAAGAGAAGACCGCGGCTGCTTCATGTGGTATGCGTCTTTTTATGTCTGGTCGGAGTTGGAGTGTTGTCATTGCAGGGCAGTATGCGTATGTCCAAGGGTGATATTATGACGGTACTAAGTGGTGTGCCGTGCGCGGTCAATATGGTAATCTCATCCATTGTTTGTAGAGACAATGATAAAAATCCGCTTCTGCTTACGACCATTGAATTGTTCGTTGTGATGGTTTGTGCGTGGGTTTGTGTATTTGCGACAGGCGGAATGCCGGCGCAGATATATCAGGAAGCAACAATCGGAATTGTGTATTTAGGTGTTATCGCAACAGCACTTTGTTTGTTTTTACAAAGCTACGGCCTGAAGCATACGGAAGCGTCAATTGGTGGTATGATCATCAGTTTGGAATCAGTGTTTGGTGTAATATTTTCAATCCTGATTTATCATGAGAAGGTAACACTTCGTATGTGGTTTGGATTTGCAATAATATTTGCGGCGATCTTGTTGTCGCAGAGGGAAGAGACCTAAAGAAAAGAATACTTGTTGTGAATGAGGGCATACTAATCCTAAGTCGATCAGGACTTAGGATTTTGTATTTCTTATCAGGAGGTTTCTCAATGACATTTTTTGATAGAGCCAAGGAATTGAATGAGGAATTGTTAGAAAACCGCAGGTACTTACATCAACATGCGGAAGCTGGTCTGCATCTGCCGATGACAAAGGAATATGTGATGAGAAAATTGGCGGAATATGGCATTGAACCGAAGGAGTGTGGAGAAGGTGTGACGGCATTGATCGGTCTTGCGAATAAAACGCGTGGAAGCAAGGTTCTTCTTCTTCGTGCAGATATGGATGCACTTCCGATGAAGGAGGAATCTGGTTTGGAATTTGCGGAAACCGAGGGGAAAGCGGCTCATACATGCGGTCATGATTGTCATGCGGCGATGCTGCTGACTGCGGCGAAAATGTTGAAAGAGCGAGAGAGTGAGCTGGCAGGAACGGTTAAGTTGATGTTTCAGCCAGCGGAGGAGACGCTAAAGGGAAGTAAGCACATGATCGAGCATGGAATTTTAGATAATCCGAAGGTAGATGCGGCCTTGGCGTATCATGTGGGAGCAGGAAAAATGCCTCTTGGAATTTTCATGTACAACGATAGCGGAACGATGATGTACTCATCCAATATGTTTCGGATTCATATTAAGGGAAAAGGAAGTCACGGAGCTTATCCGGGAGAGGCGATTGATCCGATCAATATCGGTGCGCAGATTCATTTGGCATTGCAGGAGTTGATTAAAAATGAAAGCTGCCCGGATCACAAATGTATGTTGACAATCGGTCAGTTTATCGCCGGTTCGGCTCCGAATATTATTCCTGATTCTGCTATGATGAGCGGCTCTCTTCGGGCCGGAAATCCGCAAATTCCGGACTTTCTATTCCAATGCATGAAAAGGATTGTGGAGAATACTGCGAAGGAATTTGGCGGTGAAGCGGAAGTGGAGATCTTGACAGAAGTTCCCCCATTGATCTGTAATTCGGAGATGGTAAAGGAAGTGGTTCGGTATATGAAAGAATTGAATGTGCCTGGTGCAGTACCATATCCGAATATTTCAGCGTCTGCGTCGGAGGATTTTGCAGTGATTGCATCGAGAGTGCCCAGTGTGTTCATGTATTTATCGGCCGGATTTCAAGATGAACGAGGGGAAGTGTTGGCACACAATCCGAAGGTGCAGTTTAATGAAGGCGTCCTTCCAATCGGAGCTGCTTACCTGGCCCATTGCGCCATGCGGTGGCTGGAGGAGCAAAAAATACCTGAGAGGCCATAAATAGGCTTCTCAGGTACAAATGTAAAATCTTATGTAAACTTCTTCACTGCCTCAATATGCATTTGGATCAATTTTTCGCGGTCAGCTTTCATGGTAATGTAAGTATTGGCTGGCTTTTTGCTGAAACCGTTCAGGTCTGTTACGGTACAGCCACGGGTCTTTGTACCTTTCAGCTCGATATCTACGTTGCAATGTGCAAATTCCACAACGGACGGATCAAGAAGCCATGCAACCGGGAGGGAATCGTGGAGAACAGCGCCCGGAAGTCCGCCGAGAGCTTTGTAAATATCGGAGTACTGCTGTAAACAAGCCTGAAGAAACTCGCCTGTCTTACCACCGTTGTCAGCCAGTGCCTGTCTTTCGTCATCGTTGATGAAGCAAGACATGGTTGCATCAAGGCTGAACATGTACTTTGGAATATCGTTCATGAAAACGATCTTTGCAGCATCCGGATCATGACCGATGTTTGCTTCCACGCTGAAGCCCAGATTTCCACCGAAGGCAGCGCCGCCCATGAGAGCGATGCACTCAATCTTTTCGTGAAGATCTGGATAAGCTGCGAGGAAAGTGGCAATATTTGTCAGCGGAGCAGTTGCAACAAGAGTCACTTTTTCTTCGCTTTCTTTGATTGCTTTTGCCATCAGGTCAACAGCTGTCATTGCCTCTGCCTGTTTTTCCGGATCCGGAAGTTTATTTCCCACATTGCCGAGACCGTCACGGCCGTGGATATCAACCATCGGTGCAACAGAGTAGTCAATCGGAGGGTCGATGATCGGACGATAAGCACCTGCAGCAACAGGAACATCAAGTCCGTACAGTTCACAGATCTTTAATGTATTCTTTGTGGTATCTGCCACAGAGCAGTTACCAAAAACAGTTGTAATTGCCTTCAGATCAAGAGAGTCTGCAGCTGCAACCAGTAATAATGCCAGGGGATCGTCGACGCCTGTGGCAACATCCATAATAATCTGTCTTTTATTAGCCATATCAGCAGCCCCCCTTGTTGTAGGATTTTACACAATTAAAATAGATTTCTGCAAATTTCTCACGATCCATCGCAACAGGAACTCTCACATTTTTAAACGGAGCAAATCCAAGCCAGTCGATGACTGTCTGACCGGTTGTCATTTCACCGACACAGTCACAGAAGACATACTTTTCTACAAAATGTCCGACGGAGTCATCAATGAGAACCGCAGCTGCAACTGGATCACAAGTATGGTGATTCTCGTCTGCGATTGTGCCAAGACCCTTTTCTCTCAGGACTTTCTTGTTTTCATCCTTAAACTCTAAGATTGCCTTGATCAGTGAAGAGAAGTTGTTTGTTTCCGGAAGATTGCGGAGTGTATCCGCTTCCTCCTTTGTAAGGTACGCAAGACGACAGGCATTCAGGTCTACCATTGTAAATTTCGGGAAGCCGGCTTGCAGGACGATTTCACAGGCGTGCGGATCCTGTGCAATGTTGTATTCGGAATAAACACCGAAGTTACCGTTGCCGGTAGCACCGCCCATGATAACCAGGTTTTTGACTAACTTCGGAAGTTCCGGATGTTTCATGATTGCGATCGCTAGGTTTGTGAGCGGACCGATCGCAAGGACCTCCAGCTCACCATTCTGGCGGACAGCCTCCTCCCAGATGAAATCCCATGCATGTCCCTCTGCAAATGCAGCATCGTCCGGAAGAGTAGTGTCAAAGCCGATCAGACCATTGTTTCCATGTACATACTCCGCACGAGTCAGTCTCTGGATCAGAGCATCAGCGGCGCCAAGATATACCGGACAATTCACCTCAAATAATTTGCTTAAAAACAGGGCGTTATTTGCGGTGTGTGCAAGTGGCACATTTCCATGAACCGCTGTAATACCGCGAAGATCAAACTGTCCACTTCCCTGAATCATCATGAGGCATTCCGCGTCATCAATACCCGGGTCACAATCAATAATCAAAGGTCTTTTGAGCATAATCGTCTTCCTTTCCTGACATGTCTTATTTATTTCTCAAATACAACTTCACCATTCAGTACGGTCCTCGCACAATCCATCATTGCCTGAATATCTTCTAACGGGTTCTTTTCGAAAACAGCAAAGTTTGCTTTCTTACCAACAGTAATAGAACCATGAGTATCCTGTACAGAAAGCAGTTCAGCGGCATGGATCGTACCACATTTGATTGCTTCCATCGGAGTCATTCCGTTTTCTACCATTAAAACAGCTTCAAAAGCAGTCTTGTCATACTTATTGAACGGAGTACCTGCGTCAGTACCGAGAGCGATCTTCACACCTGCTTTGTGTGCGCGGCGGAATGTATCTGCATGTGCTTCGATAGTGTTTTCAACCTTGCGAACCATGTAATCCGGAATTCCTGCATCAGTACCGTAATATTTGATCC
>JAZOVL010000008.1:0-5286 GCA_045658685.1 Pilosibacter sp. | reverse complement strand
ATGAATCGATTAATCAGACCGTTTCGCTTCGCTGTAAGGAAAGCCATCAGGAAGAATGCATAGCAGTAAAGAGCAATGATCGATATAGATAAATAATCACTCATTATGCGAGAGGCCACCTCCTCACGCTTCTGCCGATATATTCCTGTGCTCTGACTAACTCTCGCACATCATGAACCGGCGGATTAATATGTCTCAACTGTTTTCCGGCTGAGAGTTCGTATTCTTTAAAGGTTCCGCAACGGAGAATAGTAATCTCCAACGGATCCATTCCAAGAATACGTTTTAAATCATTGTAATCCTGATCCACATATTTAAAATATACGGTCAGGTGCTCTTTTAAGAGCCCTCTGCTGACTGCACGGCCCACAACCGTCTCCGGATCCAGCTCTACATATAAATGAAGATATGGACGTCCTTTGTCTTCTGTGAACTCTTTCAGCGCAACCCAGTTTTGTATCTTCAATCCGGAAAGGTCTATAACGCTTCGGATCGAATTCTCTGAAATTCTCGTAAAACCTGCGATATCAATAACCGAAGGAATACGGTCAATATACTCAAAACGAGGGATTTTCGTTTCATCTTCCCGGTTTGTAAGTCCAAGGCAGCGATACATATCTCCAACACGATATCTCGCAAATGCTCCACCTTTGAGAACGGTCAATGCGATTTCATAGACCTCTCCCGGAACAACTTCATCCATCAACACCGTCTTCGGCTGATAAGATGGATCTTTCATATTTCTTTCCAGTTCGATTTCCGGAATAAATTCGTAGAAACAAGTATCCGGAAAGAAATACAAACCATTTCGTGTCCAGGTCTCAATACCGATACAGCTTGGTTCTGTTCCGGAGAACACTTCGATCGGGCGAACACCCCATAGGTCTTCCAAATCATCTTTATAGCAGCGGTTATCGGTTCCCGCACAAACAAAACCTTTCAGTTTGAATAAATCCTTCGGTTTTAATTCTCGATTTTCTTTTTTACAAATCTGCTTTGCCTTTATGTAACGAAGCAACATCGTCGGCGACATGGAGAATACTTTCTTCAACAAGGAACCCTTGCTTCCTTCCGACATCTTCGAAACACTAAGACTTACATAATAGGCAACACTGCCGAGACCAAAGAAGAAATCGATTCCCTTCTTCATTCCCATCTTGAAGCCTTTCTTATTTCTTTCAGAAAAGCTCATCCTAACAGCGTCATCTACATGTGGTAAAAACTCTACATTTACCTCATCGGTCAACGCAAGCGGAATAAGCCCCGTCGTATATGGTAACGGAGCTAAAGCATAGAGGAAAGTATCCCCGATTTCGATATCAAATTTTCCCTTTTCCGTACTGGTAGAAAGGATCATACATGCAAGCACATTGGTTTTGTAAGTCTGCAGCATGCCTTTCGTATACGGAGCCACTTTAATCGGGTGTTTTCCACCTTCCCAGGTTGTCTGAATCCAGATAATCGGTTTATCTGGCAGCATATCTTCTTTCTTGAGCAGAAGAACGTCCGCATAATCTTCATACGTAGTCAACGGAACCATCTTACGGAAATCTTCCAGCGTTTCCGGCTTCTTTCCGTTTAAAATCTTCTTGCCAAGAGGACAATTGCACCACAAATGCATCTGCTCTTCAAGCAGACGTTTCTGGATTTTCATATACTGTTCCATATCCAGATCCAGGAATCCACAATATTCCTGCCAGATACGTTCATATTCCCTGTTTTTTAGTTTGTCCTCGAAAATCATACCTTCTCCCGTCCGTTTCCCGCCGTCTTAACGTCGTTTTACCGGCAATAAAAACGGAACTTCTTTCTGATAATCCCGGTAATCAGAAAACTCTTCCGGAAAAATCCATTTATCCTGATACCATGCATACAGAAGATTGATAAATGATAAAATCATTCCGTACACAATCGATGTTTTACTTCCGCAGGCTCCTCCAAGACAAAGGAAACACGCGAAGAACCACCAGATTCCGGGATGTCGGCAAACGCCATAAATACCGGTCCGGCATACTTTATGTTGATCTGCCTCCTGACGATAAGTGCTGTCAAAAGGGAGAGCAAAAAACAATGTATAAATCAAACCAATCAGACATAGAACCGCAGCTCCAACCCAGACCAGCCAACCAGAATGCTGATTGTTCCAGGCTTCAAATATAAAACTGACACCTGCAAAAACCTGGCAGAGACAGCCTATCCAGAAAAATCCGGATATCCATGTTTTCTTCCAAAACACACGGTTCCAATCATATAAAAAACACAGAATAAAACCGATGCTTCCGATAAGGAGTTCCATACCTACTTACCTTCTTCTGCAAATGCAGCCAGACCAAGGGCTCCCGGACCGCCATGGCAGGTGATCACACAGCCACACTTTGTTTCCAGTACTTTTTTAAATCCAAGCTGGAGTGCCCGTTCATGAAGGGAATCCAGAAGTTCTCTTGAAAAACCTTCTACATAAAACAGATAAAGCAGCGAACGGTCCAATGCATGATCTTGAATAAATTCATCGAAATATTTATAAGCCACCTTTGCCATCGGTCCACGATATTTTTTCGATGCGATCAGACTTCCATCTTTCATAACTATCAACGGCTTGATATTCAAAAGTGTTCCTCCGAGATAAGCTGCATTTGAAACTCTTCCTCCGGCTCTCAAATACTCTAATGTATTGGGAAGGAAAGTTACGCGTGCACGCTCAATCCATGGTTGGAGTTTCTCAACCAGCTCAGCGCCATCTGAAACAGTTTCTGCAAGTTCGACCGCTTTTTCACAGATCATTGCGATGCCTCCGGAAACATTCAAAGAATCCACCAGATAAAGTTTCGGATCGTTCAATTCTTGTAATGCTAACGCCGCATTACGGTATGTAGAAGATGCTTTTGAAGTATATGCAATATGAACAATATCTGCTTCCGGATATCGTTCTCGCAAATCTTTAAATTCAGTCATATACTCATCCGGATTTACAGCAGATGTAGTAGGAATCTTTTTCGTCTTCTTATAGTGTTCAAACACCTCACTTACCGAGAAAAGTCCATCTGCTTTCACACCATCTCCCAAGGCAACATACATCGGGATTACGCGGATACCCAATTCGTTTGCATGTTTTTGCGTTAAATCAGTACCACTTTCTGTCGTAATAATAATCTTCCCCATAGTTTCCCCCTGTCAGACTACTGGTAACATCGTTTATTCTAACATAATATTAAGAAAAAAAAAACTCTTTTCATCGCTTTCTTTTCTGCTCACAAACACAGAAATTGTTTATTTGACACAAACGTCACTAGAAATTGGGCAAAATCCTTGATTATTTTTCAAAAAGCGCAAGATATTGACCACTTAATTTTCTAAGTCATTTCTAATATACATGTGCTTTTTAGATTTTTATCAATTTTATATTGTATTTCGCAAATCGTCAGATTACTTTCCTGGTTACTTTTTTATCTTTGTTCAGTTGTAAGTCTCATGATTGTATCATGAAGAATTTCCGTTCCTTTCTGAATATCCTCATAATCTGTCCACTCCTCCGGAACATGACTTCTTCCGTTCAGACTTGGAACAAACAGCATCGCAACATCACAGATCGCGCTCATGATCATTGCATCATGTCCTGCACCGGATAACATACGCTTACAGCTGATATTCTTTTCTTTGGCAATCTCTTCAAAAATATCCTGAACTGTCTCATCTGTATATACAGATTCAATTCTAAGGATTTCATTTACTTCAAAGCTAAGCCCCGGATATGTATTCACACATTCCTCTAAAGATGTTCGGATTTCTTCCAGAACAGCTCCCACGCTGTCCATATTTTTGCCACGACAATCAATCTTAAACACGGTTTCATTGGCCACTACATTCATTGCACCAGGTTTTACTTCTACACTGCCGCATGTCACCATGGTTCCATCGCCAAGCTCCGCTGTTTTTGCAGTTCCACGCACCAAAGCGCGGGCTGCTGCCAACATCGTATCCGCGCGCATATGCATCGGTGTAGATCCGGAGTGATCAGAACGTCCTTTTACCGTTACAACCCAACGTCTTAGACCTGCGATTGCATCCACAATACCGATTTCAATATTCTCTGCATCCAATACCGGTCCCTGCTCAATATGAAGCTCCAGAAACATACGTACCTTTTCCGGATCCAAGATCGCTTCGTTTGCTTTCTCCGGGGCAAGGCCATATTCTCTCATCGCCTGTGCCATGCTGATCCCATCCATATCAAGGGAATTTTCCAACTCATTTTCATAGAGCTGACCGCACATCGCACGACTTCCAAATAAACCGCCGCTGAATCTGGTTCCTTCCTCTTCCGCCGTTGCCACAAATTCGATCGGACAATTCGGGACGAAACCTTCTTCTTTCATAACACGGGCTACTTCTAATGCTGCCACAACACCTGCAAGACCATCGAATCTGCCTCCGGTTCTGACTGTATCAAAATGGCTTCCTGTCATAATGACCGGAGCATTCGGATTCTTTCCTTCCATACGTCCGAAAATATTTCCGACTGCGTCTTCACGAACAGAAAGACCGATCTCCTTCATGACATTTACAATATAATCTCGTGCTTCTGCAAACTCTTTTGTGTAAGTCTGTCTGCAACATCCAGGACCTTGTGTTACACTGATCTTTGCGAGTTCGTCAATATCATAGCGAATTCGCTCTAACTTTGTTTTCATATCATTCGTCTCCTTTTACGTTCAAAAATGGCTTATTTCTATTATAACAGAAATTTTGTATATTTCCATCAATCTGGGGAAAACTATCCAAAACGAAACATAATATAAAGGAGGATTATTTCTCATGTTTTTAGACAAAATTGCTCTGTTGCTGACGATCGTCGGCGCCATTAACTGGGGAGCCATTGGATTGTTCAGTTTGGACCTGGTTGCAATGATCTTTGGCAATATGTCTCTGCTCAGTCGTATCATCTACTCTCTTGTAGGCGCTGGCGGACTGTGGTGTATCACCCTTTTATTCCGCGACACAACAGCAGGAAAAACAAACGATTAAGCACCAAAAAGGCACAGAATCTGATTTCTCATCAGACTCTGTGCCTTTTGCTTTATCACTTATTTTACTTTCCAGATCATATCCGGTGTAATTTCTGCCAGTGTCTTCGCACCACACATTGCCATCGTATCCTCAAGTTCTGCGCCGATCTTATCCACATAGCACTGAACACCTTCCGCACCGCCGCCATAAACTGCGGAGACAAACGGACGTGCAATAATCACACCATCAGCGCCCATTGCAAGAGCTTTGAATACATCAGTA
>JAZOVL010000007.1:0-1798 GCA_045658685.1 Pilosibacter sp. | reverse complement strand
CCCTGTATTCAAGACTCAATTCTGGGATAAATTTTTCGACAGCAACCGCTGTGTCCTTTGTATTTTTACTCTTCACGAGTTTCTCCTCCACTCTTGTTCTCTAAATTCTCGACACGAACTACCTCTACTATCGCATCAAATGAACAATCCAAGCAATCACATATCTTGACCAACACATCCATAGAAACATACTGATTTTTTGAAAGCTTTGCTAAAGTTGTTTGGCTTATATCTGCCATTTTTGCTAATTCTGTTTTCTTAATCCCTTTATCGATTAATAATTTAAATAGTTTGTTATAACATATTTCTCTCATATGCACTCCTACCTACCAAAATCTAGATTAATAGTTCATTTCTAATATAGCACTATTTCACCATATTTCCAAAGAAATCTTTGCTTTTCTTAAGATTTTTCAGCATCTGCATAGTTTTCTTGGACTTCCTACACCTACACTCACTATCATCGTATATGGTAAATAACCAGTCCTCTGGACAAAATAATGCCAGCCCGAAGGCTGGCACTATAGCTTTACCTTGATTTAGTTTTTCGACAACAATCCGGCAGTGCTTCTGACCATGGCATGAGTGAAGCGAGTACTTTTTCAGGTACATTTCCACGAGGATATTTTACTAATTGAGTCAGCATATGACAGAAATACTCGTAAGGTTTCAGACTGTTAGCTTTTGCACTTTCTGCAATACTGTATAAAAGAGCACTTGCCTTTGCTCCTTTTACAGAATCGATGATGTGCCAAGAATGTTTGCCTACACAGAATGCTTTGATGCTGCGTTCTGCATCATTGTTATCTAAAGGAAGCTGCGGATCCTGCAGGAAATATCTGAGATACTGTTCCTGATTAACAGAGTAATTGACAGCTTCTTTCAGTTTGGTGCTGCTGTTTGATTTGGTCTGCTGGACTTTCAGCCACGCAAAATAAGCATCGACAAGCGGAAGGACAGACTGTTGTCTGTTATCCAATCTCTCTTCAGCCGATGAGTTTTTATATTTATTATCAAGATGATACAGGGCATCGATCCGTTTTACCGCTTCAGCTGCTATGGTCTGTGCCGGTGTAAGTGCAGCTCCCTTTGCTGCAGCTTTTACGATCTCTGCAAACTTTCGTCTGGCATGTGACCAGCAGCCGGAAACTCTGATCGTGTCACTGTTTTTCATCAGTGTGTGGTATGGCTGGTAACCATCCGTGATCAGCGTTCCCTTGTATCCGGAAAGATAATTCTGTAGTACAGTTCCGTTTCGTCCACCCAGATATTCATACAGAAAGAGTGGATGTGTTCCGTTTCCACCTGGCGAATGGAACACCCACATGTATTCTTTGCCGTGTTCCGGCATGACAAAAGGTGTCTCGTCACAATGGACGTGATGTGACTGCATGATCTCTTTTTTCATCATGTCATGTACCGGTCCCAGATAATACTCATAAAGGCGGATCATCCAGCCTGCCATATCCTGTCTCGGGATATTCACATCATTACGCAGGAATTCTTCTGACAGACGGTTGAGCGGAACTGCATTCACATACTTTGCATTAAATACTGCTGCGGCTAGTTCTGGAGTAAGGATACTGTGGGCAAGAAGGCGGTTCGGCGTTTTGGCACGCAGAAAACTGCCGGAATCATGATCTCCGGCATATACTTTTACGTGATGCTCCAATACCTTAAAACGAGCAGGAATGTACTGAAGTTCTTTATAAACTTCATCTGCAAGAGAATGCCAGCCCTTTGGGAAATGTTCCTGAAGTTCTTCCTGTGTACATTCATGCTGAATGATTTAAGTCGG
>JAZOVL010000006.1:0-2439 GCA_045658685.1 Pilosibacter sp. | reverse complement strand
GATATTGCTGATGACTGTGAAGGTAGTATTGTTGGGAAAAGGCTCCAGATAGGATTCTGATTGGAATGATACATAGTGTCTGCTTTTCGGTAGAAAAATCCTATTAAAATACTGATAAAATAAGACAATTCCTTATGTTTATGCTATACTGGAAGTGCAAGGAAATCTCGGATTTCCGTAAAAAATCATGCACTTGTGAGGATATCCTATGTATAAAAAAGAGCGTAACCGCCAATTCGGACTGACGGACTTTAACCAACCCATCGGACTCAAGATGAATCCAGAGAACCGCTGGATCAGGAAAGCGGAGCTGATCCCCTGGGAAGAAATCGAAGATCGATATGCAAACCTCTTCCCCAGTCATACAGGAATGCCGGCGAAACCGCTGCGGATGGCACTGGGTTCCCTGATGATCCAGAAACAATTCGACTATTCCGACCGGGAACTGGTCGAGCAGATCACAGAGAATCCGTATTACCAATACTTTATTGGTCTGCATGGCTTTCAGCAGGACGCTCCGTATGCACCGTCTCTTTTGGTGGAGTTCCGAAAACGTCTGCCGGATGAAGTTCTCGATGAGATCAACGAGCTGATCTTACAGTACAATCGTCCGGATGATCCTGGTTCTGGAAATGGCTCATCTGCCCCGGAAGAACCAGAGGAAACCCAAAATGACGGAACGCTTATCCTGGATGCGACCTGCGCACCACAACACATCAAGTACCCACAGGATATCAATCTCCTGAATGAAGCCAGAGAATGTCTGGAACAGATGATTGACACCGTATGTTATGAATCCAACATCAAAAAGCCCCGCACATACCGTAAGAATGCCAGAAAAGACTATCTGGCACTTGCAAAACGGCGGAAACGCACCGGAAAAGCAATCCGCAAAGCGATTAAGAAGCAGCTGCAGTATGTGCGCCGTGATCTTGGGTATATCGACCGTTTCCTTGCGGAAGGGAAGGTGTTATCCACAAAAAATGCGAAACAGTTGGAGGTTATCCGAAAGCTGTTTGAACAGCAGCAATCTATGTACGAAAATCGAACCCATTCCGCAGCAGACCGGATCGTCAGTATCAGCCAGCCGTATATCCGTCCAATCGTGCGTGGGAAAGCAAAGACTCCGACCGAGTTTGGAATCAAGCTGGATGTGAGTCTTGATGAACATGGAGTGGCAAGAATCGAACGCCAGTCTTTTGATGCGTACAATGAAAGCGATGTCCTGATTGGTGCTGTCGAACGCTACAAAGAGCGTACCGGCCGGTATCCCAAACGGGTGCTGGCAGACACCATCTATCGAACCCGTGCCAATCGTTCCTACTGCAAGCTGCATGGAATCCGTCTTTCTGGTCCAGCATTGGGAAGACCGAAAAAGGATTCAAAAGCAGATAAGAAACAGGAATATCGGGATGCAGTTGACCGCATCAAAGTGGAACGAAGCTTCAGTCTGGCGAAACGCTGCTTCGGACTCGGTCTGATCCGCACAAAGCTGGAAGAGACGAGCCGAGGTTCTGTCAGTCTGTCCATTCTTACGATGAACGTGGATCGTTTGCTGTCCCGTTCTTTGATTTCTTTTTTTGCATGGATTTTTTTGCAGTTTTTTGAGCCGGAAGATTGCGAAAACGATGTGGTTGGCGCATGAAAACTGTCTCAGGAATGTTGCTGATGAAACGGCGGCGTTACTGAGCAGACACTATTTATTTTTCGTACTCCACAAACACCCCTCGTCCTCTGCGTTTTGCTTCATACAAAGCATTATCCGCATAACGATACAATTCATCAAAATTTGTTCCCACTTCTGTCATAAATGTAAGTCCGGCTGACGCATGAATCTGTACTTTCTTTCCTTCATGCTCATAGACAAGAACCAGTTTCTTTAAAAGTCTGTTCAGGCTGTTCCTTGCCGCTTCCACCGGAATATTCTTCAGGAAAATAACAAATTCATCTCCGCCAAGACGACACACTACATCATCTTTTCGAACGTGAGATTCCAAAATATGCGCCACATCCTTGAGTGCCTGATCGCCATACTGATGTCCCAATGTATCATTCAAATTCTTGAAATAATCAAGATCTACCAGAATAAATGCATCATTTTCTCCAGGTTTAAATTCTAACAATTCACGGAGAATCCGTCTGGTTCCAGCACTTCTGTTATACAACCCGGTCAACGCATCCGTTTCCGCCTCCTTACGGAGAAGCAGTTCTTCCCTCTTTCGGCTGTCGATGTCACGAAGGATATGAGAAATAATCAAATGTCCCGTCTCTTTATCACGGTCAATATGACTTTCACACTCCAGCCATACATAGTCATCTTCCTCTTGATAGTGGAACAAAAACTCCATAGAGCGGCTTTCCACCCCTGCCTCCGCATCACCGCGGATGCGGTCAACGGAAAAGAAATGCAGCAGACGCAGTTTATAATCCGGATGAGCC
>JAZOVL010000005.1:0-3194 GCA_045658685.1 Pilosibacter sp. | reverse complement strand
GCCGTATTTTGAGATAGTACGGGAATTTTCTACAGATACTTCTATTTTATTTTTACTAACCAAAATCCACATTTTACAACATATCCGGAATATTATTCATATGCATATAAGTTGCAACCGACACATCAAATCCTTTAATATGTCCATACAGCCACTCTGTCACATTTTTGTGTACCGCATCTACGAATCGGTCGGACGGGCCTTCCTCTTCTTCTAACATTTCAAATAATTCGCCAACTGCTTTACGGAAGTCCTCATGTTTCTGTCTGTGTTCAGCAAGTCCCGGATACTCCATTCTTTCCTGCAGCTTTTCCTCCTCTCCAAAGTGAAAGTCTGTATAATCAGCCAGGTAATGAAGCATCTTGATCGCTTTCACCTTTTCTCGTCCCTGCTCACAAGACTGTACCAACTGGTTAATCTTCTCAATTAACCCTTTATGCTGCTCATCAATCATTGCGTTCCCTGTTCTAAGGCTCTCATCAAATCTAGCGTACATACATGTTCCTCCTTTTAATTCTTTCAAATGTTTTATTTCAAAGATTGTTTTTGTTCTTTTCTTTATGGTTTTATTATACATATGATAGGAGTTTATGTATGTGATGAAATCACAAAAAACCCCAGACCGGATATACCGATCTGGGGTCTTCGCATCCTTTAGGAATTATTTACCTGCTGCTGCTTTTGCTTCTTTGATCTTCTGTGTAAGAAGCGGAACGATCTTGTTGAGGTCGCCTACTACGCCGTAGTCAGCTACATCGAAGATCGGTGCTGTCTCATCTTTGTTGATAGCAACGATGATATCAGACTCTTCCATACCAGCTACGTGCTGGATAGCACCGGAGATACCGATAGCAAAGTATACGTGCGGACGAACAGTCTTACCTGTCTGACCAACCTGGAGATCTTTGGACTTCCAACCAGCGTCTACAACTGCACGAGAGCAGCTTACTGTACCGCCGATAGCCTCAGCGAGCTCTTCAAGGATCTTGAAGTTCTCTGCGCTGCCTACGCCACGACCACCGGATACAAGGATTGTTGCATCCATGATGTCAGCAACGTTGGAAACTTCTTTAACGATCTCAAGGATCTCTGTGTACTTCTCATTCGGAACGAATCCCGGATTGAACTCGATGATTTCTGCTTTTCTGCCTTCAACTCTTTCAGCTTTCTGCATAACACCCGGACGAACAGTTGCCATCTGCGGACGGAACTCCGGACAAGCAATTGTTGCGATTGTGTTACCACCGAATGCCGGACGAGTCATAAGAAGCTGGTTGTGCTTCTGCTCTTTACCCGGCTGCGGGTTGATCGGGAAATCACCGATATCGAGCTGTGTACAGTCAGCTGTAAGACCTGTATGAACACGTGCACATACACGCGGACCAAGGTCACGGCCGATAGCTGTAGCACCGATTAAGCAGATGTCCGGTTTGAACTCGTTGATTACACATGTAAGAGCGTGTGTGTACGGCTCTGTTCTGTACTCTTTTAACTCCGGATCATCCACAACGATAACTTTGTCTGCGCCATACTCACCAAGTACGTCTGTAAGACCCATTACGTTGTGACCAATTAAAACTGCTGTAACAGTTGTATCTAAATCTTTTGCTAAGTCTTTACCTTTACCGATTAACTCTAAAGCAATGCTGCTTACTTCGTTATCAACCTGCTGCGCAAAGACATATACACCCTTATATTCTGCTAAGCTCATCACTATTCACCACTTTCTTTAGATTAAAGTACATGCTTCTCTGTAAGTTTGCCTACGATGTAGTCAACGGACTCTGTAACATCGAGAACAACCTTCTCACCAGCACCTTTTCTTACCTTATCGGAAGCTTTTGCGATCTGAGTCGGAGATCCCTTAAGACCAAGGTTGGAATCCTCAACATCTTTCAGATCTTTTCTGCCCCAAACAGTGATATCTTTCTTGTATGCATCAAAGATTCCACCCGGAGTCATGTAACGCGGCTCGTTTAACTCTGCAAGAGCTGTAACTAAGCACGGCATTTTAGCTTTAACGATATGATATCTGTCATCATACTGTCTCTGAACGATAACGCTGTCGCCCTCGATCTTGATGTCCTGAGCGTAGCTGATTACCGGAAGACCAAGATGCTCGGAGATCTGCGGACCTACCTGAGCTGTATCACCATCGATAGCCTGACGGCCTGTGATGATAAGATCGTACTCGAGGTTTCTGATAGCACCTGCGATTGTCTGGGATGTTGCCCATGTATCTGCGCCACCTAATACTCTATCTGTAACAAGGATACCATTGTCAGCACCCATTGCCATAGCCTCACGAAGAACTTCTTCAGCCTTCGGAAGACCCATAGTAACTACTGTAACCTCTGCACCATACTGATCTTTAATGCGAAGAGCTGCCTCCAGACCTGCTTTATCGTCTGGGTTCATGATTGTGAGCATTGCTGCTCTGTCAAGTGTTCCATCCGGTTTGAACTTAACGCCGCCCTTTGTATCCGGAACCTGTTTTACACAAACAACTACTTTCACTGTATTTTCACTCCTTATTTCATGTTATTTTCTCGATTTTGGATATTCCGTAAGCCTTAAATTATTTTAAAAGGTTTGCAGAAATAACCATTCTCTGAACTTCACTTGTACCCTCGTAGATCTCTGTGATCTTTGCATCACGCATCATACGCTCTACGTCGTACTCTCTGATATAACCATAACCACCATGGAGCTGAACAGCCTTTGTTGTTACTTCCATAGCAACTTCTGCTGCATACAGTTTAGCCATAGCTGCCTCGAATCCATAATCTTTCTGAGTAGCTTTAGCAACTGCTGCACGATAAACCATCATCTGAGCAGCCTGTACTTTTGTAGCCATGTCAGCAAGCTGGAACTGTGTGTTCTGGAACTGGCCGATAGCGCGTCCAAACTGTTTTCTTTCTTTTACGTATTCGATTGTTCTTTCAAGAGCACCCTCTGCGATACCAAGAGCCTGAGCAGCAATACCGATACGACCACCATCAAGTGTGTGCATAGCAATCTTGAAGCCCTCACCCTTCTTACCTAATAAGTTCTCCTTCGGGATACGGCAATCTGTGAAGATAAGCTCATATGTAGCAGAACCACGGATACCCATCTTCTTCTCTTTTGTACCGAATGTGAAGCCCGGTGTGCCTTTTTCTACGATAAATGCGGAAATTTCTTTCTGAAGTTTG
>JAZOVL010000004.1:0-14932 GCA_045658685.1 Pilosibacter sp. | reverse complement strand
CTTGAAGCCGGCGCAGTTGTCAGCGAATCCCTGCTCCTTGATTTTTCAGAAACAGAAAAACTCATGTGGCCGGTTATGGGAAATGTAATCCTGGGCTACAGCATGGACACAACCACATGGTTTCCGACATTGGAGCAGTACAAATGCAATCCGGCAAATGTCATTCAGAGCGATGTGAGCACTCCGGTCTTTGCTCCGGCGGATGCACGGGTTCTGGAGGTAGGACATAATGAAGAAATCGGAAATTATCTCCGCTTGGATCTGGGAAATGAGTACACGGCAGTTTGTGGGCAGTTGAAGGAAATTCCGGTAGTAGAGAATGAGTATCTGCGCAAAGGAGAACTTCTTGGCTATGTTGCAGAACCGACAAAGTATTATTCCATCGAAGGCGTCAATATTTATTTTGAATTGCAGCATTCTGGGAATCCGGTAGATGGTCTGGACTATTTGGAATGAAAAGTAAATAGGAACGAATAAAGAGAGGGCTGATGGAGTTTCAGCACCTCTCTTTATTCATAATCAAAAACATATCGTTCATATGCATTAATCAGGGTTGTATTGTTGTATTTGCGGATGCGTGACGCTCCAGGAGTATAGTTCAGATGGACATGTCCGTGAATGTGGTAAGATGGCTGATACTTGTCCAGCAAGTTTACGAATGTTTCAAATCCGGCGTGAGCTGGAGTATCCAGATCTCCAAGACCTCTGGCCGGAGCGTGAGTGAGCAAAATATCAAATCCCTTGTAATACATGAGCTTTGACCAGAGTTTACGTCTTCGCCTCCTCATCTGAGATTCCGTATATTGGTGCTCACCATCTCGGTATTTCCTGGAGCCTCCGAGCCCCAGGATCCGTATCCCATTGTGAACATAAATCTTATCTTCTATATTAACACACCCTAACGGTGGAGTTTGTTTGTATTTTGCATCATGATTCCCATGTACATAAAGCAGCGGACAATGTCCGAGCGTAACGAGAAATTCCAGATATCTGGGATCCAGATCACCACAGGAGAGGATCAGGTCGATATCTGCAAGATAGCTGGGTTTAAAATAATCCCAAAGCAACTCAGATTCTTTATCGGAAATAGCAAGTATTTTCATTACAATACCTCAAACCCCTGCATTTCAACAACGGCCTTTGCTTCTTCATCCAGATCATCCATTTTCGGAATCGTACCAACCACATTGTCAACCAGCCAGTCCATGTTCATAATCTCATTGGCGGACATGACATGGTTGCCTTTATTGCGAAGCACATGATTCTGGTCATGTAAGTCTCCGGAGAAAATATGAAAATCATTGTTGATAATGTGTTTTCTCACAACTTCTATCAGCTTCATGGTCTGTGCTGGAACAGATTGTGAAACGATCATGTCGATCATTCCGGAGGAAATACCCCACCAGTAGTTAATTGTTGGGAAATCTGGAGTGACCGCTGTACGGTTCCAGTGACCGTTCAGGATTGTCTGCAGGATACGCTGGTAAAACTTGCCCCAGTTCCAGATAGATGCTGCCAGATTTCGGCTTTTCGCGTCTTCCAGATCATGGAGACCATATGCACGGGTCACATCGCGCGGTTCTATCATATCACGACCGCAGATATGGCTGATGTTCGCTTCGGTGAACTGCTTTGTAATATCACTGTCTTTTACGCAGGACCATGCAAGATGAACCTTTGCTGTCGGATTGACCATCTTTACACCGAGGGCAAATGCATTGATGCTGGCCGGAGTTCCAAATATCGGGAAACCTGCAATATAGCCAATGCTGTCAGTGCGAGTCAGAATACCTGCCAGCATACCCACCAGGAATTTTGCTTCGTAGATTCTGCCATAGTAAGTTCTTAAATCTCCACTGTAAGAATTTAAAGAACAGTTAAGAATCTTTATTTCCGGGTGGCGGATGCAAGTGTGAAAACTGGAATTCAGGAAGCGAGAGGAAGTAGTAAAAATAACCGTACATCCATCGGCAATGGCTTCTTCCAGTTTTTCCATACATTCTGCATCGGTTTCTACGTTATCATAAATGCGGATATTCAGTTTATCTCCCATATGTTCTTCCAGATAAATACGTCCAAGATCGTGGGCGTATGTCCAGCTTGAGGTTTCTGCAGTTTTATGATATACAAAGCCGACCGTCAGTTTATAGGCTGGCGGAATGATCGGGGAGAGGAGTTTTTCAAATACACTTCGATCCGGTTCATGTTCCGGTTGGAGAATATGGTTAACATTGCCGGCTTTTGGAAGAGCTTCCAGTTCGCTCCAAAGAAAATCCAGCTCCTTTTTCATCTGATCCTGAGAGCGCTGTTTGATACCTGCGTAACCGTAAATTTCCAGATATAAAAGGAATGCATCACCACCCGTGATCGGGAGAGATTCGCCCCCCTTTTCTTTGAAAGCGCGATAGAACCAGTAGTAATCGGTGGAGAAGCTGCGTCGTTCATCGACGGTCCACTGTATGCCGTACTCCTTACCGATCAGTTCACAGAGTTTATGGTAACATCCGGATTTTGAGAATGTCAGGTTGTTAATGCTGGAGAAACGAGAGAACTCCATGAATTCATAGTAAATCTGGATTTCCTTTTCTTCACTATAAGCAGGAATGATTCGGGTCACATAGCCTGGAACAGTAGCTGCTCCGGAATATTTTAAAACACTGACTCTTTTATTTCCTTCAATAATATAATACTGATTCATGAATTCGCAGGCGATAACAGGCTCACGGATACCTTCTTTTACATGAGAACGGTATAAAACTGACCATTTATCAGCAAATTCACCTGCGTCCAGAAGCGGCATAAAGTTGCTGGCGAAAGCTCTGGTACGTCCGGCAGTTTTTGTACCGGCGATTCGGTCCATCGGGATCTCAATAAGACCAAGGTCTGTTTCCCCGGCAGTTTTCGTAAACGCAAGAATTTCATCAAGGACTTTTAAATAAGGTTGACGACCTGCTGCAATATCTTGACGGTATGCTTTCTGACCACGCCTCAGAGCAATGGAATATTCCGTAATTGCCATATACGAAATGTCCTCCTTTTTTGATAAAAAAATAACCAACTGGAAATATATCAAATCATATCACACCCCTCATACCTTGTATATATTTAAAAATACAAAAATGAGGGGTGATTTTTAAGAAAAGAGAACAAAATCTATTTTAAAATTATATTAATTAGGTGAGGTGTCTTTGCATTGATCAAAACTCGGGTTAAACGCATAGAAGTTCCGGCTGTCCAGTCTGTCCTGGAGATCCCGGAGAGCCTCTCCAAAACGCTGAAAATGGATGATTTCACGTTTTCTCAGGAAACGGATCGGATCACAGACATCTGGATCCGATACTACACGCAGGATATTGTCATACGTTGTCCGGGCTTTTTGTTCCGCAGCAAGGTTTTCAAAAAGGTCTGTGATCGGATCGCCCTTCGACTGAAACTGGTTTGCATTTAACGGGACACCTCCGGCTGCCTGTGGCCAGATGGCAGCAGTATGGTCAATATAGTACGGTGCAAAGCCCTGGGCTTCCAACTCTTCAGCAGAAAGACCGCGAGTCAACTGATGCACGATGGCTGCGATCATTTCCATATGAGCCAGTTCCTCCGTTCCAATGTCCGTTAAGACGGCTTTCTGAAGACCATGAGGCATCGTGTAGCGCTGGGAAAGATAACGAAGAGAGGCATTGATCTCACCGTCCGGTCCCCCATACTGGCTGATGATATATTTTGCAAGTTTGGCATTCGGTTCTTTAATATGCACCGGATACTGCAGTTTCTTTTCATACCTCCACATACTAACAGCCTCCTTCCCACGGCCACGGATCATTGATCCAGTCCCAACGATTTCCATATACACTGTCCACCATCAACGGTCCGAACTGTCGCTGATAAATGTCCACGGCCTGACGTCTCATTGCAACTGCATTGCGATAATAATCCATGGCTGCCATGTCATTTGGATGGGTGTCTAAAAATAAAAGCACATCATCTATGGCGAAACTGGCTTCGTTGATCTGGTTCATCAGAGCCTGTTTGGAGAGAGGAGCTCCCATCATATTATTTCTCATATTCATCGTCTGCACCTCCCCATTGTGAACGGATAATCAAGAGACGGAAAAATGGTTCCCCGCTGATATCCTTGTGTCAACGGATACGTGGTTTCCCAATTCTGCCACGGAACATAGCCCATGCCAACCGGAAATCGCTCAGGATCAAAGTCTGGTCTGGAAGGCGGCATCATCGGACAAGGCTGTTCCTGTATTGGACGAGGCGGTGTCGGCATCGGGCGCGGCGGAACAATACCGGGAGAACACACGGAACAGCCGCTATTCGGATTATGATTCATATTAAAAAAACTCCTTTCATACCTGTAATAACAGGATATGCAGGAGTTTTTCAGCTGTGCATATGCTTTAGGATTAGGACATTCTGTACTGGAAGGAGTCACAGTCTGTACATTCCTTCTTTGTCGGATTCATTTCATGAGTGCCGACATGAATTTTGTCCAGTGTGCAGTAATCCACAGTGCCTGCATGGTGTACACAGTTGTGGATGGAACACTGGATGCTTTCATTTTTGTTCTGAGCTGTCATTGATTTCACCACCTTTTTTCGAGATGGTATTAGTATGAGCAGAATTCAGAAGTCAATTCTGGAAAATAATTCATTAAAATATGAAGCATATCGTTTTTCGAAATCCTGATGCACAGACGGGAAAGATGTGATACAATAAGAAAGAAATCAGTAAAAAGTCATGCACAAAAGGAGACTGATGAAATGAATAACCGAAACGGAAGGAGACTGGGAGATCTGCTTCATGAGCTTATTTTTTCAGTAGTAGATTTTGTCGGTAGTCTCTTAAATAGAAGAAAAATCGGAGCTTTCGGAAATTCCAATCCGGATATCATCGATATGCCACAGCCTCCGGCGATTTATGAACATAAACCGGGCGTGAAGATTGTGGGAATATTGATGGCGGTCACGGGATTTTTCTGTGGTGGAGCCTCTTTACTCTGGTCACTGTTCCTTTTATTAGGAGCAGCATTTGTTGGAGAAATCGGATTTGGATTGGGATTATTCGGTATCAACCTTTTACTGATCGGTGGCTGTATGTTTCTGGGAGCTAAGGGTGTCTCGATGGTTGGCAGTGTCAAGCGATTCGGTACTTACGTGAAAACGATTGGACAGGAGGAGCTTTGTAATATCAAACAACTGGCTGACCGAATTGGAAAATCTACGAATTATGTGACCAAAGATGTGGAGAAAATGATTCGTAAGGGCTGGTTCTGCCAGGGGCATTTGGACGATAAGAAGACATGCCTGATGGTAACGGACAATATGTACCGTGAATACCAGAAGTTAGAACGTGAGAAGAAACAGATTCGGTTAGAGGAAGAGGAGCGCCGCAGAAAACAACTGGAAGAAGAGAAGGAACTGGAGAAAATGGAGAAATTTGAACGGAGCCGCAAAAGTGGACCGATCTGGGGCAGTAATCGAGACGGGAAAGCTGAATCGGAGAATACAAATAAACTATATCGTAAGAGTCAGACGCAGAAAAGATTAAATCTGTCGAAGCTTCCACTGGAAGTCCGCAGGGTGATTGAACAGGGTGATTCTTATGTGGAGCAGATCCGCAAGTGCAACGATGCGATTCCAGGTGAGATTATTTCAGCGAAAATTGATCATATGGAATTGCTTCTGAATCGAATCTTTTACCGGGTAGAGCAAAAGCCGGAATATGTGGGAGATATCCGAAAGCTGATGGAATATTATCTTCCGACTACCGTTAAACTTTTGGGGACATATGCGGAGATGGATGCTCAGCCGGTCGGCGGGGAAAATATCCAGTCCACCAAGAAAGAAATCGAGGATTCGCTGGATACAATCAATATTGCCTTTGAAAAATTGCTGGACAGCCTGTTTCAAGATGAGGCATGGGATGTTTCTTCCGATATTTCTGTGTTGAAAACCATGTTGGCACAGGAAGGTCTCGGGGAAGATGGATTTAAAAGAAAGTAATCATAGATGGAGGAATGAATATGGCAAATGAATTTGAAAACATGCAGACAGCACCGGTTCTGACACTGGAACCGTTTAAAGAGGAAGAAACAGCCGTTCAGGTTGTAGAGGAAAAAGAAGTTGTGATCGAGGAACCGGTTCTCACACCGGAAGAGAGGGCAGCGGTAACTGCGTTTGCAAATCAGATTGATCTTACCAATTCCAATATGATTTTACAGTATGGTGCAGGCACTCAGAAAAAGATGGCGGATTTCTCTGAAAATGCGCTGGATAAAGTGCGCAGCAAAGACCTGGGAGAAGTTGGTGCACTCTTGACAGACGTGGTTGCAGAGTTGAAAGATTTTGACGTGGACGAAGAGGAAAAGGGCTTTCTCGGATTCTTCAAAAAAACTACAAATAAATTAGAAAAGATGAAACTGCAGTATGCAAAGGCAGAGACCAATATCAATCAGATCACAAATGTTCTGGAGTCTCATCAGGTACAGCTGATGAAAGATATTTCTGTTCTGGACAAGATGTACGAGCTGAACCTTACTTATTTTAAAGAACTTTCCATGTACATTCTTGCAGGTAAACAGAAATTAGAAGATGTGAGAAATGGCGAACTGCAGTCTCTGATTCAGAAAGCGCAGATCAGCGGACTTCCGGAGGATGCACAGGCGGCAAAAGATTTAGAGTCTATGTGCACACGTTTCGAGAAAAAAATCCATGATCTGGAACTTACCAGAACGATTTCCATGCAGACAGCTCCGCAGATTCGTCTGGTTCAGAATAATGATACTATGATGGTGGAGAAGATTCAGTCCACGATCGTAAATACAATTCCGCTCTGGAAGAGCCAGATGGTCATTGCTCTTGGCGTGGAACATTCCACACAGGCGGCAGAAGCGCAGCGCGAAGTGACCGACATGACCAACATGCTGTTAAAGAAGAATGCGGAAAAGCTGAAACTGGCTACTGTTGAGACTGCAAGAGAATCCGAGCGCGGTGTGGTTGAGATCGAGACTCTGAAAGCAACCAACCAGGCATTGATCGAAACATTCGATGAAGTAATGAAGATTCAGGAAGAGGGCCGTCAGAAGAGACGGGAAGCAGAGGCAGAAATGCTTCGCATGGAAAATGAACTGAAGAACAAATTACTTGAAATTAGAAAATAGATGCAAGATTTTGGATTTTGTGGTAAAATAATGAAATACGAAAAAATGTGATACAGAGGTGTAACATGGTCAGACCAATTATCAAGAACAAAGGATTTTTAGCGAAAAAATCTGCTCCGGCAACTCAGGATGATGCCAGAATTGCCCAGGATCTTTTAGATACATTCCTTGCACATAAAGATGAGTGTGTAGGTATGGCAGCAAACATGATCGGCTGGTTAAAGAAAATCATTGTTGTGGATCTTGGATTCGCTCCAGTGATCATGTATAATCCGCTGATCCTCAAAAAAGAAGGTCCGTTTGAGACAGAGGAGGGCTGCCTTTGCCATGAAGGTGAGCAGAAAGTGACTCGTTATGCGAGAATCGAAGTTGCGTACATGGATCATGCATTCAAGCTTCAGAGAAAGGTTTTCACAGGATTTAATGCACAGATCATCCAGCACGAGATTGATCATTGTAATGGTATTGTGATCTAAAATGAAAGATTGAGATGACAAATGGGACGGTGAAAATGCCGTCCCATTTTTGCTCTCTCAAACTTATAAATCACAACAATCAAATCCACTTCCATTAAAAACATAAATGTGTTTAAAGCCGGTCTGTTTCAGCAAAGCTGCTGTTTCATCAAAATGAAAGATCAGATTATTTTTATCATGGGAATCGCTTCCGAGTACCGGTTTTCCACCTTCTTCCAGAAGTATCTGCAGCAAATAATCTGCAGGATATGGTGTTTTACGCCAGCCGCGCGCGATGGCTCCGGTATTGACTTCCATGTATGGACAAGTATTCAGGATGCGGCGAAGAGCCTTTCGGGCAATTTCTCTATAGCGTTCGTCGTCCTCAGGCATCAGACTGAATTTTGTGATAACGTCGAAATGTGCAACATAAGTTGGTTTGATTCGTTCTGCATGTTCACAGAGAATATCATAATAGAACTGGGCCATAGCAAAAATATCACCGTTAAACGCATTTTGTATACAATCCATCTGCTGTTCCGGACTGTGGTCAATCGGATAGCAGATGCCATCCTTGATAATATAGTGGACCGAAGCGATTAGATAATCGTATTTTTTAATTTCATCTGTAGAGAATCCTAATGCAGTTCGATCGACATATGTGTGATCCGTTTTCCCGGCACCCAGTGATTTGGAAAATACCGGTATGTGGTTCATTACGGAATAATAATCCAGTTCGAGTCCGGCATAGAGATCAATCTGTTCGGAATATGTTTGCTTTAATTGCCGGATAGTCTCCAGGTATTCGGAATAAGAAGCCTGGTCGGTACAGTAACTGGTGTCACATCCGGTATAACTATGGTCAGAAAAGCCCAGAGACAACATATTTTTTTCTATAGCGGATAAAACATTTTCTTCAAGGCTGTGTTTGCCATCGGAAAATGTGGTATGTGTGTGGAGATTGGAATAGCGCATATGAATGGCCTCCTGAAAAAGATTTTTCTTTATTATAATGCTAAGAGATACGAATTGGAAGATGCAACATGGATGTGATTGTGTTAAAATAGAAAAAACAGTTGTCGCGAGAGGTGAACCATATGGCAGGACCAAACCAGAAGATGAAAATTTTATGTCTGCTCCAGATTTTGCGTGAGCGTACGGATGAACATCATATTATGTCGGCAACGGATCTTTGCAAGGCTCTGGAAGAATACGGTGTCAGCGCAGAGCGAAAGAGTATCTATTCTGATATTGAAGCGCTGAAGACGTTTGGCATTGATATTGTCCAGAAAAAAGGTTCGACTCCGGGATATTATATCGCAAGCCGTGACTTTGAGATCGCGGAGCTGAAGCTTCTGGTAGATGCAGTTCAGGCCTCCAGGTTTATCACGAAAAAGAAGACAGAAGAGCTGATCAAAAAACTGGAAAGTTTGACCAACAAATACGAAGCTTCTCAGTTTCAGCGAGAAGTCTATATTTACAACCGCGCCAAGGCTCAGAATGAAACCATATTTTATAACGTGGACTATGTTCACGATGCAATCTTTTCCAACGTGCAGATTCAGTTCCAGTATTCAGAATGGACAGTAAAAAAAGAACTGCAGTTAAAGAAAAACGGAGCTTTTTATGTGGTAAGTCCGTGGGCGCTTACCTGGGCGGACGAAAATTATTATTTAATCGCGTATGACGAGGCGGCTGACAAGATTAAGCATTACCGTGTGGATAAAATGAAGAAAATGAGTCTGTTAGAAGAAAAGCGCCTTGGTAAGGAGCAATTCCAGGAATTTGATCTGGCTGCATTTTCAAAGAAGACTTTTGGTATGTACGGTGGCGAGGATGCAAAGATCACTCTTGAAGGAAAGAATGGTCTGGCGGGAGTTGTCATTGACCGTTTCGGACAAGATGTAGCTATGATGGCTTCGGACGAGGAGCATTTCCGTGCGATCGTGACAGTAGCAGTCAGCCAGCAGTTTTTCGGGTGGCTGTCCGGCCTTGGAGCCGGGATCAAAATCGTCAGCCCAGAGAGTGTGAGAGAGAGTTATAAGGAATATTTGAAGAAACTGTTAGACAATTATACAGAAGAATAAAGAGCATTTGCAAAGCAGGAAATCAGCGAAATAACGTCGATTTCCTGCTTTTTTTCGAAAAATACTTCTTTTTTCGGTGGTGGGAGTACGGATTTTGGTACAACCAATATGGGATAATGACATCATCAGATAGAGAAAACCGAAGCTAAAATATACAAATCTCAAGGAGGTACAACATGGGATATTTTGGAGCGATGTCAGAAAAGAAGCAGTACGGCAGAGAAGAGCACATTGACTACTATAAGAGATACCGTTTCTTCAAGGAACTTGCAGAAGAGAACAGTGAGCAGGACGACTGGGCATTTGAAGAGAGAGATTAGGAGGGAGACATATGTCATTATTATTTACAGGACTTGCAATTTGCAGTGTGGCGGGAGTTTTAAAGGGAAGCGCAGCGTGGTTTGTGGTGACTGTAATGTGTGCGACATTGGCGATCACGTATGAGATTAATGAGAGTCTTGTGAAACGCTGACTTGTCTTGGATGTACATTGTGTGATATAATTTGACAGTACCTTGGATTATGGTACAGATTAAGCTACACAAGAAAGGAACTGATCCAAATGAAAAAAGCATTTATTTCCGCAGATATTGAAGGTATGGAGGGCAATGTTTCCCGTATCGGCTCTAACAGAGGCAACATGGACTACGCTCTTTGCCGCAGACGCCTGGCTGAAGACGTGAACGCAGCTGTTCGCGCATGTTTTGATTCCGGCTATGACGAGGTTTACGTATGTGACGGTCACGGCGACATGGAGAACTTAATTATCGAAGATATGGACCCACGCTGCAAGCTGGTTTCCGGCGCAATGCGCAGCAGTCTGCAGATGGAAGGTATCGACAGTTCCTTTGACGCATATATTTCTTTCGGTCACGCAGGTGCCGGTTTGACACTGGGCGGCGTAATTGATCATTGCTACAATGGTGGTAAGATCTACAATCTTCGTTTCAATGGCGTGACTATGAACACAGAGACAGTTTGTAACGGTCTCGTTGCCGGTTTCTACGGTGTACCGCTTGTAGCATGTATCGGTGATAAAGCTCTTGCAGAAGAGTGTAAAGCATTTGTTCCGAACATTGAAGCAGTTGTAGTAAAAGAAGGCCGCAGCCGTTTCTCTGCAGTTTCCGTACATCCGACAGTAGCAAGAGAGATGATTTACAACGGAGTAAAAGCAGCTCTTGCAAGACGCGATGAGATCAAACCGATCGAATGTGCAGAGACATTGACAATGGAAATCGATTTCAAAGATTCCAATATGGCTGACACAGCTTCCTTAGTACCGGGTGTAGTTCGTCTTGCGCCGAGAACTGTTTCTTTTACAGGCGATCCGGAGACTGTATTCAAAGTGCATGAACTGCTGATCTTCAGATTAGTGGATGCTTATAATCTGTAATAGTAACATGAGAATGGGGGCTGCAAAACTTGCAGCTCCCATATTTTTAGGCAATCGGAAGCGGAAACTAACAGTGTTGCAGTTAAGTGTTTAAGAGTATGGACTTTAACACTGTTTCGATATGTTCTGCGAACACATGATGCCCTCTTTGAGACAAATGTGCTCCATCGTACGCCAACGGAATATTCCAGGAATGATTGTCAATAAGATTGATACCATGATGATCAGCCAGTTCACGATAAGCATTGATCAGGTTCTCCAATTTTACAGCCGCCTCCGGAAATTCCGGAATATCGAACGGCGGTGGCGTGATCAGCACTAATTTCATATCCGGCCAATTCGTTTCCAGATAGTCTAAAAGTGCTTCCATGCGTCTTACAATTGGATTCACGTCCATACGGCTGGAAATCAGCACATCATTGGTTCCCAGCATAATACAAACAGCATCGAACGGTCCATTTTTCTGAATCATTCTTTTCAGATCTGTATAATTCCAGGCCGGTTCCGGTACGATTCGACCATTTTCACCACCATTGATCACTGTCCAGGAAGTTTTCTTTGCAAGCAGATCGCACCAACGGTCATCCGCTTCATATCTGCCCGGAATCGGACCACGCGGATCATAACCGTAAGTATTAGAGTCGCCGTAGCAGAGAAGTTTCATAGGAAATCTCCTTTCATATTTATGTAATACACTGGTTGAGGGCATGAAAAAAGTATATATTCTGCTGTCATTATAACATACATAAGAAAGAAATTGAAAGATATTCCGGAGTACTATTGAACCTCAGTACTTTGCAAGCCAAGGTGTTTTATAGTAAAATAGGAGGTGAAGGAGCTGATAAAGTTGGAGAATAAATTAAATAGAAAGAAGTCAGAACAATTAATCATCGACATGCATACACACATTTATCCCACAACTCTTGCCCGTCGTGCGATGGCGGTTGCAGGCAGGGAGCATGATGATTTGGAAAAACTTCCGGTGAAGGAAAATCTCTGGAAACGCATGACGGAAGAACAGATCGCTCTTTCCGTGGTACAGCATGTGACATCCAAACCGGCAACGCAGACGGATGTGAACCGTTTTGCAAAAGAGATTGTGCGGACTAATGTGATTTCATTCGGCGGTCTTCATCCAGATTGCGAGAATGTGATTGAGGAAATTGAAAAATTGAAGGATATGAGGATGGCTGGGATTAAGTTCCATCCGCCGTTTCAGCGAGTTCATCTGGACGATGAGAAATATATTCCGATGTGGCAGAGGATCAATCACCTTTGTTTTCCAGTCCTGATTCATTGTGGAAGGGCCCGTGGAGAAGGTGAGTATGATCTGTTCCCGTCTGGAATCGCGAAGTTTATCAAATATCTTCCGGATGTTCCGGTAGTTCTGGCGCACATGGGAGGTCGTTCCGGAAATACAGCAGAGGAAGAAATATTATTTAATCTGCCGGAAAATGTGTACATTGATACTGCCATGAGTGCAGAACGCCAGCCTCTGGAAGATTTTGAGCGTTTGGCTTCTGCAATGGGACCGGAGCGGGTGGTATTTGGAAGTGATTTTCCTTATGGAACCCAAAAGGCAGCGATTGAGTTTATCAGAAACAGTAAGTTTTCAGAAAGTGAAAAGGCGATGATGCTGGGAGGAAATGCGGCAAAGATTTTAGGAGATGCAGTATCTTTGGCGAGAGTAACAGTTCCAAGAACCAGAACTTCCCTGGATTGCATATAATAATATAATAATAACAATTCGAGGACCACTCTATGCGTATGTGTGAACTGAAACGAATGGAAGTTGTCAATATCTGTGACGGAAAGCGGCTGGGGTTTGTCGGGGATATTGAGTTTGACGAATGTACAGGGAAGATGAAGTGCCTGATTGTTCCGGGACCTGGTTGTATCTGTGGATTTTTAGGAAGAGAAAAGGAATTCCTGATCCCGTTCGAAGATATCTGTCAGTTCGGAGATGATATTATCTTAGTCAAAATTGATGAAAAGGATCATGACAAGAACAAAAAACCTCATCACTGATTTTGACTGGGCATATGACTGGGAATAAGGAAACACATGATATAGTATCTGATGCAAAAACCTTGCCATACACATAGGTTTTATGCTAAACTAAAAAAAAGTGTGTTTAGGAGGAAACGCATATGAAATGTCCATACTGCAATGCGCAGGATACAAAAGTGATCGACTCCCGTCCGGCAGATGATAACAGTTCCATTCGCCGCCGCCGTCAGTGCGAACAGTGCGGAAAGCGTTTTACGACTTATGAAAAACTGGAGACTATGCCATTGATGGTAATAAAAAAAGATAACTCCAGAGAGACTTACGATCGTTCCAAGATAGAGAAAGGCATCATTCTTTCCTGTCACAAGCGTCCGGTTTCGTCCCAGATGATCAGTGAGATGATCGACCAGATCGAGAATCAGCTCTTTAATATGGAAGAAAGAGAAGTTCCGGCTTCCGTGATCGGAGAACTGGTGATGAAAAAGCTAAAAGAAGTGGATGAAGTCGCATATGTACGTTTTGCCTCCGTGTACCGTGAATTCAAAGATGTTAATGCATTTATGGACGAGCTGGCAGTATTCTTGAAAAACAAGTAGGAGTAGTGTCGTATGTTAGAGACTTTTTATCCGGATCAATATGTGGACAGTGCTTATGATCTTCCGTTTGAAGAACTGTATGAAAAGGGATACCGCGGGATTATTTTTGACGTAGATAATACTCTGGTTCCACACGGAGCTCCGGCAGACAAGCGTTCCATTGAGTTGTTTGAACGCCTGAGAGGCATCGGTTTTTCTACATGTATTTTGTCCAACAACAAAGAACCACGTGTGGCACCGTTTGCAAAAAATGTAGATAGCCCGTATCTATTCAAGGGGGGAAAACCTTCCAGAAAAGGTTACAAAAAGGCGATGGTCGTGATGAAAACCGGAAAGCACAATACTCTCTTTATCGGAGACCAGTTGTTTACAGATGTCTGGGGAGCGAGGCGTACCGGACTCTACAGCATTCTCGTAAAACCGATCAATCCGAAAGAGGAAATCCAGATTGTATTAAAACGATATCTGGAAGCAATTGTTTTATGGTTTTACTGCAGACGGAAGAAAAAATAGAAGAATTGACTTGTATTTTTTTATAAAAAAGTGTTGAAAACACTTCGATTATAGTATAAAATAGGATAGAATCAGCTATAATGTTCAAATTTAACTATGAGAGAAATAGCTTTTAAGGAGGAATATCATTTATGGTATCAGCAGGTGATTTTAGAAATGGTGTAACACTGGAGATCGAAGGCCAGGTAATGCAGATTATGGAATTCCAGCACGTAAAACCGGGTAAGGGTGCTGCTTTCGTTAGAACAAAACTTAAAAACGTAATCAACGGCGGTGTTGTTGAGAAAACATTCCGTCCGACAGAGAAATTCCCGGCAGCAAGAATTGACCGCGTAGATATGCAGTTCTTATACAACGATGGTGAGTTAGACAACTTCATGGATATGAACACATTCGAGCAGATCGCTCTTGCAAAAGATGTTGTTGGCGATGCATTAAAGTTCGTGAAAGAGAACGAAGTTGTTAAAGTATGTTCCTACAACGGCAAAGTATTCTCCGTTGAGCCGCCGTTATTCGTAGAGCTCGAGATCACAGATACAGAGCCGGGCTTCAAAGGCGATACAGCTACAGGTGCTACAAAACCGGCTATCGTTGAGACAGGCGCTCAGATCGCAGTTCCGTTATTCGTAAATATCGGTGACAAAGTTAAGATCGATACACGTTCTGAAGAGTACCTCGGAAGAGCAAACTAATTTAAAAATTAAAATGATC
>JAZOVL010000003.1:0-5418 GCA_045658685.1 Pilosibacter sp. | reverse complement strand
AACGCAGCTGCATTCTGGTAGCTGTCTGCAACGGACATGCTTACGGCGGTGGATTTATGGCTGCCCCGGAATCCAAACTGGATGATGGTGTACTGGGTGTTATGGTTGTCCGCGAGATTTCACTTCTGAAAATTGCAAAGGTTCTGCCGATGTATCAGGCCGGAAAGCACTTCAAAGATGGCAAGATCATTCCGGAGTTAAAGGATATTGTGGAATATTATCCAGCTCGTAAAGTAAAGGTCCTTCCAGTAGATTCTGCTCAGAATATGATCGTCAATGTGGACGGCGAATGTGGTCCAGATAAGGAACTTTCTGCGGAAATCGTTCCGCTTTCTGCGAAAATTATCCTTCCTAAAAAGGTTTATGACAGACATTTATAGATTACTTTGACTTTCAATTGAACCGCCAGTACGCAGACAGATTTCTTCTTCTGTGATAGAATACTTCTACAACAAATTAATCATTTACGAAAGGAGAAATCACTATGAAACGACTGGATTTAATTTTGGAGAAACTTGATTCTGTGGAGCAGAAGGTGGATTCCTTGGAGCACAAAGTTGACTCTTTGGAACACAGAATGGATTCCATGGAACACAAGATGGATTCTTTGGAACACAGAATGGATTCCATGGAACATCGCATGGACTCTTTGGAAGACAAGATGAACGACGAATTCTTCAGACTCAACCTTCGTCTGGAAAATGAAGTCTTTTTCGGAATCAAGGCTGTCGCCGACGGACATGCAGATATCATGCGGAAGTACAAGCATTTGCTTGATGACCGTTATGACAAAGAACAGATTTTAGTAAGACTGGTTCATCACGAATCCAAAATTCACGAAATTGAGCGCAACTGCAAACACTGTGCATGAAATTTAGCTAACAACCATTTGAATAAGTAACTACTAAAAAGGGACTTCTGATCACCACTATTGGGCGAATGAAGTCCCTTTTTATCATATTTTTACTGCTTACTATGCCACTCTCTGAAGCTGCAAGCCAGTTTCTTGGCTGTCGGTGCCGTACAGTGACCACCACGAGCGGTACATAAAAGGTCTCCGGAAAGACCTCGTCCGATGGTATCTGCCACATCAAGAACTTCGTGGAAGGGAAGTACCGGGTCCTGACCTGCCAATGCCCACTGAGCATATACGATGGACATCGTTGCCACATAGAGAACGCGCGCCATACAAGGCATATCTTTACCGCCTGGGATCGGATCACACGGCCAGCCGACAGATGCCTGCAATGCCATGGAAGCTGCTGCCTCCACCTGCTCCGGAGTCCCTCCAAGCATCTGTGCTACCGCTGCCGCTGCCATGGCCGAACAGCATCCACACTCTCCGGTACATCCGGTCACTTCTCCGGTCGGAGCACTGCGTGTATAGCAGATTGCACCTACTCCAGCTGCCACAAACAATCCCTCTAACAAGATTTCCTGGGATAAATCTAACGTCTCCTGCACGGAAGAGAGTACGCCGAAAATAAAACCGCCGCCGGTTCCCATCGGTCCCGGGACATTGAGAACACCTTCTACCGGAGGCTGTCCGGCCATCACATATTGAATGGATTTTGAAATTACGCCCATATTGAGCGGAAGAGTTGGCATCGCTGCATGCCATTTTTTATAGTGGAGTTCTGTAAACGGAGTGGTGATCGGAGTCACATCTTCTTCGTAAAGTGCGTGGGTTCTGCGATACATCGCAGGCATAATGGTATCACGCATATAGGAAACCACCCGTTCACGCTCCCAGCCGGACGCCGCCATTTCGTAATCGATCGCCACTTCCGGAAGTGATTTTTTCTGCTCTGCTGCAAGTCTGCGCCACTCAACCATATCTGTGAATAACTGAGCCTGCTTCGCGGATGTGGTCGGTACCGGAAGAACCGGTTTCAGAACTGCATAGGTGCAGGCATCAAAGCCCTCTGCTCCAGCCAGCACTTCTTTTGTCTGTTCGGTTGGTTCAGAATCAATCTTAAACCAGTGCATCCGACCAATACCATAACCATTTTCTTTATTCTGCCCCTCTCCGATTCCATGCTCCAGAACCGGCTGACATGCAGAAATCTTTGTATACAGTATCTCATGATCACACTCACATGCTTCGTCGTACACACAAAGCACGTAAGTATCACCTTTTCCGACAAACTCGTAACCATTGACCCACACGGTCTCAATCATTCCGCCGCCAATAGAATTGGCAACGAGAGACGCTTTTTTGCCGGACACTCCGGTCAGGATAAATTTCAACGAGTTAATATGCGGACTTTCCTTCATGCTGCAAAAATCAAATTTGTAAGGGATTCCGCGTCCTTTCAAATCTGCTTTCACGCCGAAAAATCCTTTAAAATCCGGCAGATGGCCCATGGCACCATTGAGCATGCCAAGGTCTTCGTTCATAGTTCCGAATGTTCCTTTAAAGGAACCGTCATTGTCCAGCTCCACCAAAATTTCCGCTACCTCTTCACCTAAAATAGAATTACAGAGATAACCTGCACGACATGGAGCTGCCATGTGGGAGCTGGAACCCGGCTGCATGATCGGACCAAACACATCATTATAAAATTCCGGATACAGTTCTATCATAAATCATTCCACCTCTTCAATTATTCCACGATCGTGTTGCGAAGTGTACCGATTCCTTCTACGATACATTCCACCACATCACCGACATTCAGGAATTTCGGCGGTACAAAGCCCATTCCGACACCGGACGGTGTGCCAGTCGCGATCAGTGTGCCGGATTTCAGGGTCATACCCTGGCTCAGCTCCACGATCACGTCTTCAATATCTGTTAAGAACAGTTCTGTGTTGGAGTCCTGACGCAGTTCGCCATTGACCTTGGACTGGATCTTTAATTTCGGCGGATACTCGATGGCATCCTCTGTTGTGATCCACGGTCCCAGCGGAGTGAAGTTGTCCAGGCTCTTTCCAAAATACCACTGCTTGTGGGCATTCTGTACCTCACGGGCACTGACATCGTTCATAATTGTATATCCGAAAATGTAATCTCGAACATTTTCGCGTGTTACATTTTTTGCGTCTTTCTTGATGACAACCACCAGTTCTGCCTCGTAATCTAACTGCTCTGTCATATCTCTGTGCGCGGAGATTCCTCCTTCCGGATCGACTGCACGATTTACACGCTTAGAAAAATAAATGGCCTGTTTTTCATGATCCTTCTGGAAGCTGTCCTTTGCAAATCGCGCGGATTCCTCTGCATGAGCCGCATAGTTGATTCCCAGGCAGATGATATCCTGATCCGGTTCCGGGATCGGCGCCAGCACTTTTACATCTTCCATCGGAGCCGCACCCGGAACATCGTGTGGTTCTTTTTTCAGAATATACTGAAGCATCTCCATCTCCGACGGTCCGATCTCCTTGATCAGGTCTTTCATATCTATATAATCCATTCCAGCGGCGGAAACCGGATACACCCATGTTTCCTCCTGATTCAGAACACCGATCATTTCCTTTTTACCTACGATATATGTCAGCAATTTCATACTGTCTGTCCTCCCCGCCTGTTTCCGGCAATTTACAAATACACGGCTGCCAGATTTCTGCGCAGCCGTGGGAATATACGAATATTTAAATTAACGAATTCTCTCCGGGAAACCAACCTTCTTCTGAACTTTTCTTAAAGTCTTGTTAGAGAAGTAAGCTGCTTTCTCTGCATTCTCTTTGATCACTTTGTCAATGTAATCTTTGTTCTTTGTAAGGTCGTTGTAGTTGTCCTGAAGCGGTTTCAGTACAGAAACGATCGCTTCACCAACACCCATCTTGAAGTCACCGTAGCCCTTACCGTCAAACTCAGCCTCAACCTCTGCCGGTGTCTTACCTGTACATGCACAATAGATATCGATGAGGTTCTTGATACCCGGCTGCTCGTCGTTGTAACGTACACATGCAACAGAGTCTGTCACTGCACGTTTACACTTGCGGATAATGGTATCCGGATCATCCATTAAGTAAATGCTGCCGTTCGGGTTTTCATCAGACTTGGACATCTTTTTCATCGGATCCTGTAAGCTCATGATCTTCGCACCGGATTTTCCGATGTACGGCTCCGGAACTGTGAATACATCGCCGTAAATGTTGTTGAAACGAACTGCGATGTCTCTTGTCAGCTCAAGATGCTGCATCTGATCGATACCAACCGGAACTACGTCTGCCTGGAACAGAAGAATATCTGCTGCCTTCAGTACCGGCTATGTGAACAGACCTGCATTGATGTTGTCTGCATGCTTTGCTGATTTATCCTTAAACTGTGTCATACGGTTCAGCTCACCCATGTATGTGAAGCAGTTTAAGATCCAGGCAAGCTCTGCGTGTCCGGATACGTGGGACTGGTAATAAATACAGTTCTTCTCCGGATCAAGGCCGGCTGCAATGTAAAGTGTGAGCAGATTTCTTGCACGTTTTCTAAGCTCTGCCGGATCCTGACGAACTGTGATGGAGTGCATATCTACTACACTGTAAAATGTCTGGTAGTCATCAGCGATCTTTACCCAGTTCTTTAACGCTCCAAGGTAGTTGCCAAGTGTTAAATTACCGGTTGCCTGCATACCGCTGAATAAGGTTTTCTTTCCGTCTAACATAATCTATCTCCTTACTGAATTATAGTCTTAGTAATACATCACATTATAGTACAAGTTTTCCTTTGTTACAAGACAAAAAGTTAGGAATGTTGTTCTTGTATCTTTGGTTTTTTCCCTTTATAATGAATATAGTTTGATTTTACGTGCCCCACACGGCACAGAAAGGACGCTCATTTTATGGAAAAGATTGCAAGCTTTACCGTCAACCATCTTACTCTCCTCCCGGGTGTTTATGTTTCCCGCCAGGACATGGCAGGCGAAACCCGCGTAACAACATTCGATATCCGTATGACTCGCCCGAACTTCGAGCCGGTTATGAATACTGCTGAAATGCACGCGATCGAGCACCTCGGTGCAACGTTTTTAAGAAACCACAAGGATTACAAGGATCTGACCATCTACTTTGGACCGATGGGCTGCCGCACAGGATTCTACCTGATTCTCACAGGCGACTACAAATCTGCAGATGTGGTTCCGCTCCTCAAGGAAATGTTCGCATTTATCCGCGATTACGAAGGCGAAATCCCAGGCGCTGCAGCAAGAGACTGCGGAAACTATCTGGATCTGAACCTTCCGATGGCAAAGTATCTGGCAAAGAAATATTATGAGGAGGTTCTGGAAAATATCAGCGAGGATCGCCTGGTTTATCCGGAATAACTATCATTTGAAGAAAAACGAGGGGAAATCGACATAAATCGTTTTCCCCTCTTCTCGTTTCTAATATTTCTTCTCCAGCTCCAACAGCGCCATCTTCACATCGGTACCACCCGCGTATCCGACGATACCACCATCTGCGCCCACGACTCTGTGACACGGA
>JAZOVL010000002.1:0-4522 GCA_045658685.1 Pilosibacter sp. | reverse complement strand
TCCAAATACCGTGACGGCCTCTATCCGCTGGAGCCATTCACAAAGGAAGATGCATGTGAAGTCATTGATATGATCGAGCGTTGGCAGAAAAAGATTTACGAGGAGCATCAGATTCACTTTATCCATGCAAGTGACGAATGGTACATTCTGGCAGAGCGCGAACTTCCGGAAGAAAACCGATATGACGGTTATATTCAGCTGGAAAACGGTGTCGGTATGATTCGTCTTCTCTGTGAGGAAGTGATGGATGCACTGGATGGAAAAGATGATGACGGTGTATGTGAGGAACTGTCTATGGCGACCGGATTTCTTGCTTACCCATATCTGAAACGTCTGATCGAGGAAATTAAGAAACAATATCCGGGACGTAAGGTGCATTTGTATCCGATACGCAATGATTTCTTTGGTGAGATGATCACAGTGGCAGGTCTGATCACAGGACAGGATCTGGTTGCTCAGCTGAAGGACAAGCCGTTGGGTGATAGACTTTTATTGCCGGCCTGCATGTTCAAGAACGGTGAGGAAGTATTCCTGGATGATCTTACGAAAACTGATGCGGAAGATTCTTTACAGATTCCGATTAATATAGTAAAATCAAGCGGATATGATTTCGTAGAGGCTATTTTGGACCGCGAAGCAGCTGTTATTCAGACCGCGGAACATGGTGCATACGAATTATCTATGAAAGATTTTGAACTCTCTGAAGACGGAGAAGTAATTGAAAACGAATAGAGTGAGGTAAAATATGAGTAAGCCAGTAGTAGCGATTGTAGGCCGTCCGAACGTAGGTAAATCTACATTATTTAATGTTCTGGCAGGCAGTACAATTTCCATTGTAAAAGATACTCCGGGTGTAACAAGAGACCGTATTTATGCGGATTGTACCTGGTTAAACCACGCGTTTACACTGATCGATACCGGTGGTATCGAGCCGGATTCCAAAGATATTATTCTCTCCCAGATGAGAGAGCAGGCGCAGATCGCCATTGACACCGCAGATGTTATCATTTTCATCGTTGATGTAAGACAGGGTCTCATTGACGCGGATTCCAAGGTTGCGGACATGCTCAGAAAGTCTAAAAAGCCGGTAATCCTTGCGGTAAATAAAGTAGACAGCATTGCAAAATTCGGCAATGATGTTTATGAATTTTATAACCTTGGTATGGGAGATCCGATCCCGGTATCTGCAGCTTCCAGACTTGGCCTCGGTGATCTTCTGGATGAGGTTACAAAGCACTTCCGAGTGGATCAGTACGAGGATGAGGAGGATGACAGACCGCGTATTGCGATTGTAGGTAAGCCGAATGTAGGTAAATCTTCGATTGTTAATAAACTTTGTGGTGAAAATCGTGTGATTGTATCCAATATCGCAGGCACTACCAGAGATGCAGTTGATACAGAAATTGTATACAATGGTACGGAGTATGTATTTATTGATACTGCAGGTCTTCGCAGAAAGAGTAAAGTAAAAGAAGATATTGAGCGTTACAGCATTATTCGTACTGTAACTGCGGTAGAGCGTGCAGATGTGGTCCTTATGGTTATCGATGCGTCTGAAGGTGTAACAGAGCAGGATGCAAAGATTGCCGGAATTGCACATGACAAGGGAAAAGGTATCATCGTTGTTGTAAATAAATGGGATGCCATCGAGAAGAACGATAAGACTATTTACGAGCATACAAAGAAGATCAAAGATATTCTGTCCTTTATGCCATACGCAGAGTATGTATTCGTGTCTGCGCTGACAGGCCAGAGAATGAATAAGCTCTTTGAACTGATCGATATGGTTCGCGAGAATCAGACATTACGCGTTCAGACGGGTGTTCTGAATGAAATTGTGACAGAGGCAGTAGCGATGCAGCAGCCGCCGTCTGATAAGGGCAAACGTTTAAAAATTTACTACACAACTCAGGTTTCTGTAAAACCGCCGACATTTGTTGTGTTCGTAAATGACAAAGAACTGATGCATTTCTCCTATACTAGATACCTGGAGAATAAGATTCGTGAGTCCTTTGGTTTCCGCGGAACTTCCTTAAAATTTATTATCCGTGAGAGGAAGGAGAAAGAATAGGTCATGGAAAGACTTATTTGTCTGGCAATCGGTTATGTATTTGGTCTGTTTCAGACAGGATATATTTATGGAAAACTGCATAATATAGACATCCGTCAGCACGGAAGTGGTAATGCGGGTGCGACCAACGTGGTCCGTACATTGGGAAGAAAAGCCGGTATTACGGTTTTCTTTGGAGATGCATTTAAGACAATTTTTGCCTGTGCAGCAGCAAGAATTATTTTTGCAGGACATGTGGATGTGGATCTTTTTGCACTTTGGGGAGGCCTGGGAGCCATTCTCGGTCACAATTTCCCTTTTTATCTGAAATTTCGCGGTGGAAAGGGCATTGCTGCTACAGCGGGAATTTTGGCCGCGACAGACTGGAGAATGTGCGTGGTCTGTGCAATCGTATTTTTTGGAGCAATGTATCTGACGAAATATGTGTCAGTAGGTTCTATTCTGCTTGTAATTGCGTTCTTTATTATGGCTGTCATGTTCGGAAGTGCGGGTGATTATACGATCTCCTCTGCAAGTCTGCCGGAATATTATGCATTGGCAGGTTTCATTATGATTATGGCGATCTGGCGTCACAGAGCGAACATCAAACGCCTGATGAATGGAACGGAGAACAAGATTGGTGGAAAGAAAAAGTAGGAGGACAGATTATGGCAAAGATCGGTGTCATCGGTTCCGGTACATGGGGAACCGCAATTGCTGTTTTACTGAATAATAATGGTCATCAGGTGGATCTGTGGTCTGCAATTCCAGCTGAGATCGAAGAGATGAAAGAAACGCTGAAACATAAAAATCTTCCGGAGGTTACACTTCCAGAAACAATTTGTTATACAACAGATCTGGAAGCTGCAATGAATGATAAAGATATTCTTGTGCTTTCTGTTCCGTCTGTATTTGTACGGAGTACTGCAAAAAGGATGAGGGATTTCTGCAAAGAGGGCCAGATCATTGTAGATGTTGCGAAGGGTATTGAGGAAAGTACTCTGATGACAATGACACAGATTATTAAGGAAGAAATTCCGCAGTGTGAACCGGTTGCTCTTTCCGGACCGAGCCATGCAGAGGAAGTGAGCCGTGGTCTTCTTACAACGTGTGTGGCAGGTTCTCATAAAAAAGAAGTGGCTGAGTATGTACAGTCTGTCTTTATGAGCCCGGCTTTCCGTGTATATACAAGTCCGGATGTGCTTGGTATTGAGATTGGCGCAGCACTGAAAAATGTTATCGCACTTGCAGCCGGTATCGCAGATGGATACGGATGTGGTGATAACACAAAGGCAGCACTGATCACAAGAGGTATCGCTGAGATTTCACGACTTGGTACTGCAATGGGCGGCAAAGCTCAGACATTCAGCGGACTGACCGGTATCGGTGACCTGATCGTTACATGTGCAAGTATGCACAGTCGTAACCGCCGTGCAGGTATCCTGATCGGTAAAGGATATACGATGGATGAGGCGATGAAAGAAGTTCAGATGGTTGTAGAAGGTGTTTATTCTGCAAAGGCAGCACTTGCACTTTCGAAAAAATACGATGTTCCGATGCCGATCGTAGAGCAGGTTAATGCAGTATTATTTGAAAATAAGGCTGCGAAAGATGCGGTTGCGGACTTGATGCTTCGTGACAAGAAAATTGAACACAGTGCTCTTTCCTGGGAAAGTTAAGTATTTTTGAACGATATAAATCGTATAATAAAACACCCCTTTGCATATACTCTAGAAGTATAGCAAGGGGGTATTTTTATGGAAAAATTCCATGTATACAGAGATATTGAAGCGCGGACAGGCGCGGAGATTTACATAGGCGTGGTTGGTCCGGTCCGCACAGGAAAGTCTACCTTTATAAAACGGTTCATGGAGACAATGGTGCTTCCAAAACTTCCAGATGGTCATCAGAAAACTTTGGCCCGTGACGAGCTTCCTCAGAGCGCTGCCGGCAAAACGATCATGACCACAGAACCAAAATTCATCCCTAAGGAAGCGGCAGAAATCCTCCTGGAGGATGGGATTCAGGCAAAAATCCGACTGGTAGACTGCGTTGGATTTATGGTGGACGGAGCGGTAGGGCATGAGGAGAACGGAGAGGAACGATTGGTAAAAACACCGTGGTTTGATTATGAAATTCCGTTTACGTATGCGGCGGAGATTGGAACCAGAAAAGTAATTCGAGATCATTCTACTATTGGGATCGTAATTACCGGAGACGGAAGTTTTGGCGAACTTGGAAGAAGTGATTATGCAGACGCAGAAGCCAAAACCATTCGAGAATTAAGAGAGATCGGAAAACCATTTATCGTTCTTTTAAATTCTGCAAAACCGTATGGAGAGGAAGCGAAAGAAGCTGCCAGAAAGATGGAGGAGATATATGGCGTTTCTGTTCTTCCGGTGAACTGTGAACAGTTAAAGGAGCAGGATGTGGAAGTGATCCACATGAATGTATTAAATGAATTACCGGTTC
>JAZOVL010000001.1:0-2642 GCA_045658685.1 Pilosibacter sp. | reverse complement strand
ATTATGCCATATGTAGATGAAGTTGGTTTACAGTTCCACTTGAATATAAAACCTGGCGATGTAGGTAAATACGTGATTTTGCCGGGCGATCCGAAACGTTGTGCTAAAATCGCAAAATACTTTGATGATCCACAATTGATCGCGGATAATCGTGAGTATGTGACTTACACCGGTTATCTGGATGGTGAGAAAGTCAGTGTTACTTCTACTGGTATTGGTGGTCCGTCTGCATCCATTGCACTGGAAGAACTTGTGAAATGCGGTGCAGAAACATTTGTGCGTGTCGGAACTTGTGGCGGTATGGATATCAATGTAAAAGGCGGAGATATTATCGTGGCAACCGGAGCAATCCGCATGGAAGGAACTACGAAGGAGTATGCCCCGATCGAGTTTCCGGCTGTAGCAGATATTGATATTGTCAATGCTCTCAGACAGGCTGCAGGAAATCTTGGTTATACGTATCACACCGGTGTGGTTCAGTGCAAAGATTCTTTCTATGGTCAGCACAATCCGGAATTGATGCCGGTAAATTATGAATTGGAAAACAAATGGCAGGCATGGCTGAAACTTGGCTGTAAAGCATCGGAGATGGAATCGGCAGCACTGTTTATTGTTTCCAGTTTCCTTGGCGTGCGCTGTGGTTCTTGTTTTCTTGCGGTAGGAAATCAGGAGCGTGCAAAAGCCGGGCTGGATAATCCGATTGTTCATGATACGGAAAGTGCGATTAAAGTGGGTGTCGAAGCATTACGTATTTTGATCCGACAGGATAAAGAAAAAAATAAATAAAATCGACGAGGTACTTTATGACATACAGAGAAGTATTATCAAAAGTAGATCATACCTTATTAAAGCAGCAGGCAACCTGGGAGCAGATCAAACAGATTTGTGATGATGCGGCTGCCTTCGGAACAGCCTCTATCTGCATTCCTCCGTCTTTTGTGAAAGCATGTGTGGAATATTTGAATGGAAAAGTTCCGGTCTGTACAGTGATCGGTTTCCCGAATGGTTATAACACAACTGCTGTAAAAGTATTCGAAACAAAGGAAGCTGTTAAAGATGGCGCGGAAGAAATAGATATGGTCATCAATATTGGCTGGGTAAAAGATGGTCGATATGATTTGATTTTAGAGGAAATTAATGCAATTAAAGAAGCATGTGACGGAAAGCTGCTGAAGGTCATCATTGAAACTTGTCTGCTTACAGAAGAAGAGAAGATCCGTATGTGTCAGGTGGTAAATGAGTCAGATGCAGAATATATTAAAACTTCGACCGGTTTTTCTACATCTGGTGCCACATTTGAAGATATTGCACTGATGAATGCCAATATGGAAGAAGGGAAGATGATCAAAGCTGCCGGTGGAATCGCTGATTTCCAGGATGCGGTGAAGTTTATCGGTCTTGGAGCAGACCGTCTTGGTACCAGCCGACTGGCAGATCAGATAAAAAAAGGAGGAATGGATTTAAATGCAGAAATTTAATCGCGTATTTGTTCTTGTAATTGACTCTCTTGGAATTGGTGAAATGCCGGATTCTGAAAAATTTGGAGATGTAGGTGTTAATACATTAGGTCATATCGCAGAGAAGATGGAAGATTTTTATATTCCGAACATGCAGAGACTCGGTATCGCCAATCTTTGTGATCTTGATGGTCTTGCACCGATCGAGAAGCCGCTGGGCTACTTTATGGAAATGTATGAGACCAGCAACGGTAAAGATACGATGACCGGACACTGGGAGATGATGGGAATCCATACGACAAAACCGTTCCAGACATTTACTGATACAGGTTTCCCACCGGAGCTGATCGCAGAGCTTGAGAAACGCTGTGGACGTAAAGTCATTGGTAATAAGAGTGCCAGCGGTACAGAAATCCTCGATGAGCTTGCTGAGGAAGAAATTGCAACAGGAAATATGATCGTTTATACTTCTGCAGACTCGGTACTTCAGATTTGTGGTAATGAAGAGACGTTCGGTCTTGATGAGTTATATCGTTGTTGTGAGATTGCAAGAGAAATCACGATGAAGGAAGAATGGTGTGTAGGTCGTGTTATCGCAAGACCGTATCTTGGAAAGAAGAAAGGCGAATTTGTTCGTACAAGCAATCGTCATGATTATGCAATCAAACCGACAGGAAACACAGCTCTTAATATCTTAAAAGAAAACGGATATGATGTAATCTCCGTTGGTAAGATCAATGATATTTTTGTGGGAGAGGGTATTACAGAGGCTCACAAATCCAAATCTTCTGTTCATGGAATGGAGCAGACGATAGAGATCGCAGGAAAAGACTTCCGTGGAGTTTGTTTCGTAAACCTGGTTGACTTTGATGCTCTTTGGGGTCACAGAAGAAATCCGGTTGGATACGGTGAAGAGTTAGAGAAATTTGACGAAAAACTTGGCGTACTGATGTCTGAGCTTAGAAAAGACGACCTTCTGATCATTACAGCAGATCACGGAAATGATCCGACTTACACCGGTACAGACCATACAAGAGAAAAAGTTCCGTTCCTTGCTTATTCCAGAGCGTTTGAAGGAAATGGTCTTTTACCGGCGGCAAACAGCTTTGGTACAATTGGTGCAACGATCTTAGAGAACTTCGGTCTTGAGGCAGAAGAGCATATGATCGGTGAATCTGTGCTTGG